>CAXPUI010000565.1:0-8631 GCA_964220205.1 Candidatus Allofontibacter communis
GCTGACGGGTGCTTCAACGATTGGTAACTGCCAATGTAACGGTCGAACGCTTTGCGGGTATTCAGATAATCGATGATCAGATGCAATACCCCCGAGAGTCCACCTGACATTTCCGCTGCCAACAGCAGCATGGCAACTCGCTCAAGATGAGAAAAGTCGGCCTGAGGCAGCGCTTGCGAGGCAGGAATCTCCACGCCATCAAGAGCCAGTTCGAAACTACGCCTGGTCTGATCGATAATTTCTTCTCGCTTGAGGGCAGCCTCAGGAAGCTGATCGCGCTCGAGCATGACGAGACTCGCTTCCCCGTCCAGCATCACACTCACGATAATCAGATCCGCAGCGTCTGCGTCGGTAACAAAACACTTTGAACCCTTCAGGGTCAACGTATCACCTTCAGACACTGCTGTCGCACTGACATTATCCAACAACCAGCTGCCATCCTCGCCGGTGAGCGCCACCGTAGCAATAGCCCCGGATGATAACGCAGGGAGCCAGGCGGCTTTCTGATCATCGCTGGCGTCATGAACCAGTATCTCCGTTGCCAGGACCGACGCATAGTAGGGCGAGCCCAACAGGTAACGCCCCATGGATTCAACAACAGGAACGATACTGTCTAAGCCAAGTCCAAGCCCCCCGAAGGACTCAGGCACATTGATCCCAAGCCAGCCGAGGCTCGACATCTCATCCCAGAGGTCACGATTAAGTTCGCTCGAATCTAGGCGAGCTCTGACCAACTCTATCGGTGACCGCTTCTGACAGAAATCTGCAGCCGTTTCCAGCAGCATGGCCTGTTCCTCACCAAACACAATCGCCATGACTAGTCCTTGGGCAGGCCCAGGACCCGCTCTCCAATAATGTTTTTCTGAATCTGGCTGGTTCCACCGCCGATCGTGCCAGAAAAAGCGTTGAAATATGAACGCTGCCATTTGCCGCCGTCAATGGCTTCGTCAGAGACGAAACGAGCAGCGTTCGCGCCCTGAAGCGAGACTGCGAGACGACACAGACGACGCTTCAACTCGCTGCCCCTCAATTTACCTGACATCGGAATTGCCGTTGGCCAATCAGTCGCGAGCGCAGGGATCCTGGCCCGAGCAGACATCAGCTGATTACTACGCGACTCCATGATGTACTCCACGAGCTGACTGCGGATCGATGGATCTTCGATAGCAGGTCTTCCGTTTCTCTTTGCTCTCCGGGCTAACTCCACAACGTCATTCACATTGAGCTCCATGGACGCAATGCCCCCGGCCTGACCTCCAGTGGCCCCTCTTTCGAAAGTCAGCGTAACCATGGCGATATTCCAGCCCTCGCCTTCCTGCCCCATCAGGCAATCCGCTGGGATTCGGGCATCATCGAAGTAAGTCTGGCAAAAGCCATATTCGCCTGTCAGCTTTTTAATAGGTCGCGGGTCTATGCCTGGCGCGTCCATCGGTGCAAGGAAATAGCTGAGTCCAGCATACTTACTCGCCCCTTCTGTCGAAGTCCTCGCCAGCAGAATCATATATTTGGCATAGCTTCCGAGACTGGTCCAAATTTTTGAGCCATTGATCACATAGTCGTCACCGTCCCTGACGGCCCGGCACTGCGAATTCCCAAGGTCTGAACCTGCATCCGGCTCGGAAAAACCCTGGCACCAGATATCCTCAGCACTGAGAATGTTCTTGATGTAACGCTGTTTATCCTCTTCCCGGCCCATTTTTAGTATCAGGGGGCCAGCCCAATTCAAACCAATGGTATTGGTCATGAAAGGCACCCGGGCTTTCGCCATTTCCTGTGTCGCAATGTCCTGGAAAACCTGCGGCTGGCCACCTCCACCAAACTCTGCAGGCCACGCAATGCCGAGGTAACCGGCTTCATAGACCTTGCGCTGCCAGTCCCTGAGGAACTCAAATTGCTGATCTGTGCCCACTTCCATAAATGTCTCTGGAAGCAGAAATCCCGGATCACCAGGGTCGTTTTCACTGAACCATGCAGCTGCCTGGCTGCGAAAATCCTGCAACTCCTGTTCTGTTACATTGCTCATTATCAGTCCCTATAGCGTCAACTAATTTCAATCTACCACAAACCAAAGCCGGCATTTCTGTGATACTTTTCATTTATGGCAAACAATCAAAATGAGGGCAAAACATGCCAGTCCTAGAGTCAAAACTGGACACCCGCTCCGACATCTTCCAGCAAAACAAGTTGGACATGTTGAAGACGCTGGACTACATCGATGAATTGCTGGATGAAGCATCGCAGGGTGGTGGTGAGGAAGCTATAGCCAGACTGCGATCTCGAGAGAAAATGCCGATCAGGGAGCGAATCTCTCATGCGCTGGACAGGGACTCCCCGTTCCTCGAGATCAGTCCTCTGGCCGCCTGGCGCTCAGCCTATGCAATTGGCTCGGGTTTTGTTGTCGGTATCGGTGTCATTGAGAACGTCGAGTGTGTGATTCTCGGCCATGATCCCTCTGTGCGTGCTGGCGCCTTTAACGAATTCAATTCCAAAAAACTGATGCGCGGTCTTGAAATCGCTCGGGTTAACAGACTGCCTTATGTGCAATTCGTGGAGTCAGCTGGAGCGGACTTGCGTGGTGAGGCAGGTGGTGATCCAGAAGCTGCCATTCGTCGGGAAACAGGCCACTTCGCCGAGAGCGGTCGCCTCTTCTACGAAATTACCGAGCTTTCCAAGATGCGCATCCCGACTGTTTCGGTGGTCTTTGGCGCTTCCACGGCAGGCGGGGCATACCAACCAGGTATGAGCGATTACAATATTTTCATAAAGAATCAATCAAAAGTATTCCTTGGTGGCGTAGCGCTGACCAAAATGGCAACGGGGGAAGATGCCAACGAGGAGGACCTCGGTGGTGCGGATATGCACACGACCGTTTCGGGGCTTGGTGACTATCTCGCACGAGACGAGATGGATGGCATCCGTATGTGCAGAGAGGTCATGCGGCATCTGAACTGGCGCAAATTAGGTCCCGAGCCGAACCCGGAATTTCAGGAACCGGTTCACAACTCTGAGGATATGTTAGGGCTTGTCTCAGAAGATCTGAAGTCGCCATTCGATGTCCGCGAGGTAATTATGCGGATTACTGACGGCTCCTATTTTGAAGAGTTCAAACCTCTGTATGGACCAACACTGATCTGCGGTTGGTCCAGCATCCACGGTTATCCTGTCGGAATCCTGGGAAACAATGGCGCCCTATTCTCCGAAGCGGCAGAAAAGGGAGCCCAGTTTATTCAACTATGTAACCAGATCGATGTCCCCCTTATTTTTCTGCATAACATCACCGGTTTTATCGTGGGTACTGAGTTCGAACAAGGTGGTATCACCAAGAATGGATCGAAACTTATTAACGCTGTATCGAACTCAACGGTTCCCCATATAAGCGTTATCCTTGCTTCAAGCTACGGTGCCGGCAACTATGGCATGAGCGGCCGGGCCTTCGGGCCCCGTTTCACCTACATCTGGCCGTTTGCAAAAATCGCCGTTATGGGACCGAAACAGATGGCAGGTGTCATGAGTATTGTCGGTCGCGCGGCTGCAGAACGGCGCGGGATAGAATTTGACGAGGACGCTGACGCTGAACGGGCGGCTGTCGCAGAGCACTGGGCGGAAGAACGCTCCAAGGGACTCTACGCCACTTCACGCGTATCTGACGATGGCATGATAGATCCTCGGGATACCCGGGACGTCATCGCGATGTCGCTATCCGCTGCATACAACAACAAGGTCGCAGGCACGAAGGAGTTCGGCACATGGCGGATGTAACTGTTAAACCAATCTCCTCCATCCTGGTCGCTAATCGAGGTGAAATCGCTAGGCGGATCATGCGGACAGCACGGGATATGGGCATCAGAACAATAGCCGTTTATGCAGACGGCGATGCGGACGCTCCTTTCGTGCACGAGGCAGATTCAGCTTACGCCCTGTCAGGCAGGACGTCCGCCGAGACCTATCTGGATATCGCGAAGATACTGGAAATCTGCAGGACTTCTGGTGCCGATGCGGTGCACCCGGGCTATGGTTTTCTCTCGGAGAACGCAGATTTTGCCAGTGCTGTGCAGGAAGCAGGGATCGCCTGGATCGGTCCCAAACCAGAAGTTATCAGTTCAATGGGCGATAAATTATCAGCCAAAGAGCTTATGCAGGACGCCGGTGTGCCGACCCTGCCCGCCATCGAGATTGATGACGGCCTCGACATTAACTCCGCGGCGGCGACAATCGGTTATCCAGTCCTCGTTAAGGCATCCGCAGGAGGCGGTGGTCGGGGCATGCGGGTAGTCGCAAATGAATCTGAGCTCACCGACGCTATCGAGAGTGCCAAACGAGAAGCTGGATCAGCATTTGGCGACGATACGGTCTTCCTCGAGAAGTGGCTGGACCGATCCCGCCACATCGAGATCCAGATCATCGGTGATCGGCACGGCAATCTGGTGCATTGTTTTGAACGGGAGTGCTCAATCCAGCGCCGGCATCAGAAAATTATCGAGGAAGCACCTTCTCCCGCCGTCTCTGAAGAGTTGCGGGCAAAGATAGGCGGCGCTGCAGTGACTGCCGCCAAATCCCTGGGATACTCATCAGCGGGAACAGTCGAATTCCTCCTGCAGGATGACAACTTCTATTTCCTTGAAGTCAACGCGAGACTGCAGGTCGAGCATCCCGTTACTGAGGAAATTATTGGTCATGACCTGGTCAGAGAACAAATCAGGGTTGCTGAAGGCGAAACCCTGTCTTTCAGCCAGGACGACCTGGGCATTAGTGGGCACGCAATTGAAGCGAGACTCTGCGCTGAAGACCCCAACAATGACTTCCTGCCGTCACCAGGTCCCGTCGATGTCTGGGAACCTTCAGCAATCGGCAATGCGAGATATGATTCCGGTGTAGAAAGCGGCAGCGTTATTGCCGTGGAATTCGACGCCATGATCGCCAAGGTTATCTCTCATGCACCCACTCGTCGAGAAGCAGCCGCCAAACTTGCTCGCGCCCTGGAAACGACCAGTATCCAGGGGCTGACCACGAATCGCGACTTTCTCATCTCCACCTTAAGGAGCGAAGCCTACCTTGCCGGAGATACCACCACAGATTTCATCGAACGTGTTGAACCGGCGCGAACCAGAGAGATTAGCCCAGAAGAATATGCAGAGTCGGTTATAGCGGCTACGATGGCCTCGCAGGCCCTTAACCGCAGGAACGCCAAGGTCCTGAAATCAGTGCGTAGTGGCTGGCGAAACAGCATGTTGCCCTTTGAAATCCTTGAATTCAGCACAGAAAGCACTACCTGGCGCGTCGAATACCGTTCTCAACGCGATGGCCGTTTCAGAGTACAACTTGCAGACCAGGAATTCCTGGTTGATGTGGTGGAGAGGAACGACGATTCAATCAGACTTGATATCGACGGCAAAAGAATTAGCTGCAAGGTGCGCCGAAGTGGTGATGAATGGCACATTCATTCACACAGAGGAGACCTGAGCCTGACCGAGTTACCCAGATACCCGTTACCCGAAGGCGGTGAACAGGCGGGAGGCCTGGTGGCCCCGATGCCCGGCACCGTGCTTTCCGCTGAGGTATCAGTTGGCGACGTGGTGACCAAGGGCGATCTGCTTGTTGTTCTCGAAGCGATGAAAATGGAACACCGGATCACTGCACCTAAAGACGGTTCGATCGCCGACGTTCATGTGATTGCTGGTGATCAGGTAGAGACGGACCAGCTACTGGTTACAATGGCAGAAGAGGAATAGAGGAGAAACCAATGTCGACCCTGGAAGCTACGGAATTCGAAGTCACCAATGGTGCCGCATGGATTCGCCTGAACCGCCCGGAAGCTCGAAACGCATTGTCAGCAGCACTCGTCAATGAAGTTTACGACCATCTTCAGACGGCCAATGATGACGCTGATGTCAGATGCATCGTTATTACCGGCAATGGCCCCGCCTTTTGTGCTGGCGCTGATCTGAAGAGCCCGCCTGGACAGATCGTTGATGGTCAAGCCAGGGCTATCGCCTACCCCGACGTCCTGACATCTATCATGGACAGCCCGAAACCGGTCATCGCGGCCATAAACGGTGCTGCCTTCGCCGGCGGACTGGGCCTGGTTGGTGCGGCGGACATAGTCGTTACCGTTGAAGACGTACAGTTCAGCTTCAGCGAGGTGAGAATAGGCGTTATCCCGGCTGTTATTTCAGTCGTCTGCCTGCCAAAACTTGGAACGCACCACGGAATGAAGCTCTTCCTGACAGGGGAAAGATTCACGGGTGCCCAGGCAGTAGAAATGGGCTTTGCCCATAGAGCTGTTCCCGCAGAGGGTCTTGCTGCCGCGGTGCAGGAAGAGATCGATGCCATCAACCAGGGCGGGCCTATCGCAGTTCAGGAGGCAAAAAAGCTGGTGCGACGTGTCAGCCAGCTTTCAATAGAAGAAGGCTTTGAAGTAACCGGACCTTGGAGTCGCAGCCTTTTTGAATCTGAAGAAGGCCAGGAAGGTATGGCGGCATTCCGCGAAAAAAGAAAACCTGGCTGGGTTAAGTAAAAATCCGTCAAGAGAGGACAATGCAATGAGTGATGTAATTCGTATCGGCAACTGCAGCGGCTATTACGGTGACCGGCTGGCTGCGGCCAAGGAAATGATCGATGGTGGCCCAATCGATGTCCTGACAGGCGACTACCTGGCAGAACTCACTATGACCATTCTATACAACCAGATGCAGACCCGTGGTGAAAACATGGGATATGTTGGCACTTTTCTCAAGCAGATCAAGGATGTTGCCAGTGACTGCAAAGAGAAAAACATCAAGATAGTCTCTAATGCCGGCGGGCTCAATCCAAAATCCATGGCCGAAGAGGTCGAAAAAATTCTCGAAGAACTGAACGTGGATCTGAAAGTAGCTTACATCGACGGCGATGACATTAAGGATGATCTGGCATCCTTCCAGGCTGACGGAGAGGCGTTCATCAATATTGACAAAGGTATCCCACTGTCAGAGTCAACAAACACCGTCGTAACCGCAAACACTTACTTCGGTGCCTGGGGAATCAAGGAAGCACTGGACCAGGGAGCTGACATCGTTATATGTCCCAGGGTCACTGACGCGGCAGTCGTCATCGGACCAGCGGCCTGGAAATTTGGCTGGCAGCGCAACGACTATGACGCTCTCGCCGGTGCACTGGCAGCCGGACACATCATTGAATGCGGCGCACAATGCTGTGGCGGCAACTATTCATTTTTTGAAGAAGTCCCCAGCTTTCGCAATGTTGGTTACCCGATTGCCGAGATAGAAGCAGATGGTAGCTTTACGGTGACAAAACACCCGGGTACCGGGGGACTAATATCAGTAGGCACCATTACCGCGCAACTCCTGTACGAGATAAAAGCTCCTGCCTACTACAACCCAGACGTCATCGCTCATTTCGACACGATGAAGATTGAACAGTCGGGCGAAGACCGAGTTTATGTTTCCGGCTGTCGAGGCTCCAGCCCTCCATCCACGCACAAGGTTTGCGTGAACACTCTGGGTAAACATAAGCAAAGTTTTGAGACCCTCTTGACCGGCCTCGACATAGAAAAGAAGGCAGAAATCTATGTTGATCAGATATTTCATAACCTCGGTGGTATGGAGCAGTTCGACGACGTCGATGTACACCTGATCCGCAGCGACAAAGAAGACCCTGACACCAACGAAGAAGCGCATGCTGCCCTTCGCATCACAGTGACATCCAGTGACCCCGGCAAACTGGGTCGCCTGTTCCAGGCCCAGGTCACAGAACTTGGACTGGCCTGCATTCCTGGCAACACAAGCAGAGGGGCCGCCGGATACAACGGTGCACCGGTGATTGCCTATTGGCCGACTCTGATCGACAGCAAACGGGTGGTGGAACACGTGCATTTCGCCGGGTCCTCCACAGAGGTGCTGCCAACACAACGCCTAGACCTTGAAGAGATTTACTATCAGCAGGAACCGGTCAACTTGGCCCCTGCGCCTGGCGGCGAAACCGTTCGCATTCCCTTTGGTCGTCTGTATGGCACGAGATCCGGGGACAAAGGCGGTGCAGCGAACTGCGGGGTCTGGGCAAGAAGCGATGACGCTTACAGTTTTCTTTACGAGTTCTTAACTGTAGAAAAATTCAAGGAGCTGGCTCCTGATATGGCGAACTACGAGATAGAACGCTATGAAATGCCAAACCTCAAGGCACTGAATTTTTACATTCATGATGTTTTGGGAGAAGGTGTGTCAAGCAACCACCGCATAGACAAGCAGGCAAAATCTCTGGGGGAATATCTCCGCGCTAAACATATCGAAGCTCCTCGATCGATCGCGGAACATCTTACGTGAAGCATAGAAACGACGGTTACGGAAGTACGGAAAAGCAGGCACAAGCCGACTTTCCGCCCGCGATCCCCGCAGCTACGGTGATTCTGCTCAGACAGCGACAAAACGAACCACAGGTTTTGATGTTGCACAAAAACCTTTAAATCGACTTCGGCGGACTCTGGGTTTTCCCTGGCGGCAGGATCGATGCAGAAGATTCAGATGAAAGCGGTGACGCGGATGCTGCCGCGAGGAACGCTGCGGTCCGGGAAACCATTGAAGAAGCCGGCATCAACATACCGGGCGAAGACTTCATCTTGTTCAGCCATTGGACTCCTCC
>CAXPUI010000566.1:0-3211 GCA_964220205.1 Candidatus Allofontibacter communis
TTGTCTTTTAGCAGCTCGATCAACGGGCCGTCCAGTTCGTTATCGCCGTTCATGAGGTTCATGATCTCCTCACTTTTCCGGCCGGCTTCTTCATCCGACATCTGGCCGTTCTGGTAGGACTTCTGAGTATCGGCTTGTGCAGTCTTGACGAGACGCAGATTGATCGCGGTGGTCAGAGACTGAGCGACGCTCGCGTAATCCTGGCCCACATCAAGGGTGGATTGCTCCAGAATTTCGCCATTCTTGGTAAGGTACAGCTCACCACCGATCTGATCGCCCATGGCGAACTTTTCCACCAGACCCTCTCGCCCTTTTTCATTGAACTGAATTCTGACGGTATCGGCTGGACAGGTGATTTCGCAGTAGGCCAGATCCAGGTCGAGTTTCTCCGCTGTCTTCAGGGTTTCCTCGATGGCCAGCTGGGTAAATGTCTGCTCGATTTCCGCTGCCTTCTCTTCGTCGCGGGGCATCAGCTTGGCGGTTACGCTGAAGGCAGACGCATTCTCGAAGGCAGGTTGTGCGTCGGCCATGCCTTTGGCGGTCTTATAGGCCTGAACGCCCTGGTAGGCAGAACGGGCATTGTTGACCTGACTGATGACGCTGCAGCCTGAAGCCAGAGAGGCGACAAGAATAGTGGCGGTAATTGCGCGTGTTTTAGACATCATTTTTTACTCCTCGTGTTTAGTTGATGTACTTAGGCTCTCATAGGTTTTTGAGTCTGCAAGGTCAGTCAGGCCGTTTTCGAGACAATATTCTTCGATATCTTTCAGGTCTTTCAATGGGACCATCTCGTTATGGAAGGTAAGCCCTACTTCCATGTAGCGTCCGATTCGCCGTGAGCGAACCACGCGGAACGGTAACCGGTGCAGGTGCTTTTTGCGTAGGAAGATATTGATCTCACCGCGGGCGCTTGGAAGCGTGTCTTCTTCAGGCGCAATAATGATGGCTGCGCCAGACTGGCTCAGGTTTAATCCAATGTAGTGAAATTCGGGGCCATAGCCCTCGCCTTCGGAGAAACGCAGGGTACCAATCATTCCCGGCGGCCAAAACCTTGGATGGCGCCGTTGATCCGGATGCTCTTGCACTCGGATTAATGGTAACGAATTAGCTGGACTGGGCATGCCGATAACTCCGCATTCTGGGATGAATGGTTGAAATTATCGGCGCTTGCAGGAAGGGCTGCCTGCAACACGCAGGCATAAAACCATCGGTATTTGTTGTTTAGTGCAGAGTCACATCGTCAGGGATGGCAACCAGCCCGGATACAAGTCCCCAGTTGATGACCTCACTGGCATAACGACGAAGCGCTTCTGGCTGATACCGGGAATGAATAAGGCGGCCCTGGTCATCATTCCGCAGGTTTCCGGTGAGCCGGTCGTTGAACATCTCAACGGCTACGGCAGGCAGGTTGTCATCCTGGTAGTCGTAAAACTCCAGGATGATGTTGCGTGCGCTGACCAGTTGCGCATCACCCGGCTGCCAGGCGTTTGACGAATTTATCTGGGTAATAGCCTGGCTAAACATCTCCAGAATAATCTTGAAGCTGTCTACGCCCAGGTGGCTGTCAGGGCCAATGGGCATGGCGGTCTGCGGGGTCATGGTTTTCGGGGCCAGCGTTGTGTTTTGCATTTCGGGACTCTACGAATTTTGAATTTACCTCATGGTGCCTGGTTAGGCGATACCTGTAAGCGGGATAGCGCAAATCACCCCAGCACCTCCTGAACAATTTCTGTCTCGCCGGCCTTGTTGACCATCTCAACAAACAGGTTGTAGGCAATAGGTGTGGTTACAGCGAGGGCCCCACCAACAGCGACACCCAACAAAAACTTCATCATATCAACCTCCACGATCGACTCTGGTTTGCTCATCCTTACTGTTACACGTTTTCTCTGGCCAGCAAGACAACAAACACGGAGTTTTCCTGCATCGTTTTGCGCCCTATCGCCACCGGGCTTTGATCTAATGAGTGTCATATAGAGAAATCACTTAGGAGCACCTCATGCGTTTTATCTGTCTTCTTTTGGCCCTGACCTTTGGTGCCGCCAGCTCAGCCTTAGCCCAGAACGCACCGAACAACGCGGGCAACGAGCCTGTCGAAGAGATTGTGATCACTTTGGAGGATCTGGACCGGTTCGCCCAGGCAATGCTGAGGATCTATGCGCTGTCCAACGAAATCACTTTGCGCGTCGCTGCAAAAAAAGAAGATCTGATGGAGTTGCACGGTGAGTTCAACGCCCGCGCACTGGCCGTGCTGGATAACTGGGATTTCACAATCGATCGCTACAATGAGATCGAGCGCTCGTCTCAGCTTATCCCGAACATCCGAAAAGAGCTGAGCAAACGAATCCGAGCCACTGATGAGCGATTGCAGTCCTTGGCGCGAACACCAACGACGCTTGAAGATGCGCGTCGTTTGCTCGAAGGTCGGGTCAACTATCCGATAACGGCGGCCACCATGCCGTGGTTTGCCAGTGACAGCGATCTAAAGGATCTCGTCAAAGACCGAATGGGTGGGCAAGGCATGAACCCCATGAACTCAATGCTTCCGGGCAGCAAGATACCGGGGATGTGAACGCTTTTTGGCATTTTGGCCGGCGCTTAACATCAGCTTAAATGTCAATTCTAGTTAACAGATTCGCATGATGGTTGCGGGGACGCATACTGGTGATAGACCCTTCAATTATGGAGAGCCCCGTGAGACATCAATGCCCTATCATCGTGTTACGCGATGGCCCGAAATTAACGGATACGCTGTATCACGATGATGTGGCACGCTGGAGCCTGTTCGCCTCTGGGCAGGCCATTTCCTTTGATCCTATCAAGGTACCGCAGGCACTAAACAACCTTGATCTCGTCGAGCCTTTGGGCGGCAACCTGCTGACTCTACTCCTGCGTCCGACCATGAAGCAGATGGACAGCGAGCACTGCTCTTCATCGATGGAGGGCCGGCGCAAAATGCTGGATGAACTGCTTAATTTCGCCAAACCAACCGAATCTGCCCTGTATCACGCCACAAAAGCTCGTGACCTGTTTGGTCTTTGTGCAGTAGACTACGCCCCAGAATTGAGTGTTCTGGGAGGACGACCTCCCGAACAGAGCGTTAGCGAAAATCAGCAAACGAACGACAAGCGCCGCCGGATACTGAATAGCCTGGTGCGCCGGGAAATGATCAAAACCGATTTATTTTCAGACCTGGTTTATGCCAGACGTT
>CAXPUI010000567.1:0-16396 GCA_964220205.1 Candidatus Allofontibacter communis
TTCGTAACTCAGTGCTTCCATGCCGTAGTCCGCCTGTGAGATAGCTGTGGCGGTGAAAGTGTTGGTCGAGATAATGTCTGAGCCAGCCTGAAGATAGGCATCATGGATGTCCCTGATGGCATCAGGCTGGGTCAGCGAAAGCAGATCGGTATTGCCCTGCAACTGGCCCTCGTGAGAAGTAAACCTGTCCCCCCTATAGTCCTCTTCGGTCAGCCTAAGAGCTTGTATTTGGGTTCCCAAGGCTCCATCCAGCAGGAGGATACGCTTGTTCAATAATTCGGTCAGAGCGTGGCTGGTTTTGGTGTTCATGGCAATCGAGATCAAAAAAGCGAAGCTTATCAAGGGATTGACCTGTTCATGTTGAAGATCTCTACGGTTCCCGATGAGAGGGACTCAAGCCCTTAGAATTTCCATGGTTTTTGTCCCGCACAGGATCAGCTAGAATCTGCGAGTCTACCCAGTGAGTTACCCGGTATGGTTGAAATTACGGAGCCTGCGCAGGCCTATCTCATCGATTTGCTGTCGAAGCAGGAAGATAAAGATATCGGCATACGTATCTTTATCGCAGATCCTGGTACGCCCATGGCGGAAACCTGCATCGCTTACTGTCGCACAGGTGAAGAACAGGAAGATGATGAAAGAGTCGACTATGAAGGTTTTACCGCCTGGATAGACGACAGAAGCCAGCCGTTCCTGGTGGATGCACTGGTTGACTATGCTGAGGATCGGATGGGCGGCCAGTTAACGATCAAGGCGCCGAATTCCAAAGTCCCCCAGGTGTCTGACGACAGCCCGATCGAAGACCAGATTAATTATGTCCTTCACAGTCAGATCAACCCGGGGCTGGCTGCTCACGGGGGTATGGTGAATCTTGTCGAAGTGGTCGAGGAAGGTATAGCAGTGCTGCAGTTCGGCGGTGGCTGCCAGGGTTGCGGGATGGTCGATATGACGCTGAAAGACGGCGTGGAAAAAACGCTGCTCGAGCAACTGCCCCAGTTAAAAGGGGTCCGGGATATTACTGATCACAGCGTGACAGAAAACGCCTACTACTAGGACTGGTCAGGCTGTTTGTTCCAGCGGTAATGCGAGCGGCGTCCTGTTTTTAAGGTGGTCGTTTACCTGCTCCCGAAATTCAAGAATCATCGTTTCTGTCGTTTGCCAGTCCACACAGCCATCGGTAACAGACACCCCATACTGTAAGTCTGAGAGGTTTGCGGGAATCGGTTGATTGCCCCAGCTGATGTTGCTTTCTATCATCAGGCCAATGATCGATTGGTTACCCCTGGCAATTTGTTCGCCTACTTCTTTCATTACGGCCGGCTGCAGGCCCGGATCTTTCCCTGAATTTTCATGGCTGCAATCAATCATGATGTTGGCGGGAACGCCAGCGTTCACTAGAAGTCGTTCACAGTGAGCAACACTATCAGCGTGATAATTCGGTTTGCCGCCACCACCGCGGAGTACGACATGGGAGTGCGAATTACCGCGAGTGTGTATAACAGAAACAACACCATCGTGATTGATTCCCAGGAATCGGTGAGGTGCGGATACTGATTTCAGTGCATTGATTGCCACGTTGAGGTCGCCATCGGTGCCGTTTTTGAAGCCGACGGCGCTGGACAATCCGCTGGCCATTTCCCTGTGAGTTTGGGACTCTGTTGTTCTTGCGCCGATAGCGCTCCAGGCAATCAGGTCCTGAAGATATTGGGGCGTGACGGGGTCCAGGGCCTCAGTTGACGTCGGCAATCCCCTTTCTGCCAATTGAATCAGCAGTTCTCGGCTGAGTTTCAGGCCTTCGGCTATATTGAATGAATCGTTCATGTTGGGGTCGTTGATGAACCCCTTCCACCCAGTCGTGGTTCTGGGTTTTTCGAAATAAACGCGCATCACGAGGAGCAGAGTATCAGAGACTTCCTCAGCAAGTGCTTTTAGTCTGTCAGCGTACTCAAGGGCTGCTTTCGGGTCATGGATAGAGCAGGGGCCGACCACGATAAACATGCGGTGATCTTTGCGGGTGATGATGTCTTTTACTGATCGTCGTCCCTGCATCACGGTTGCGAGGGCTTCCGGGTTGATTGGCACCAGGTCTTTCAACATTGATGGGGTGGTCAGTGTTTCTTCACTAAGCACGTTAAGATCCTCGAGTTCTATGCTGGTCATGTTCGTTGTCCCTACCTTGTTTTTTGTCCCAAAAAAAACCCCGATGGCTTCCGCCTATCGGGGTTTTTGCAGGCGGTGGAGCCGCCCAATTTTCAGGGCGATTTAGCTTTTACTAAAAAAGTAATAGCCCAGCCAGCCAGCGTAAGAGCTGACCGTAAGCATCATCGTTGCGCGTTCTGTCTTGCTTGGATTTGTCATAGGCGGGCAATAATAGACTTCTCGCGGGCGATTGCAAGGGTTACCATGGCGCGCGAAATTTTCCTGGATGCATGAATTGTTGGATATTAGCTTCTTCCTGACTCCGCAAGGTCTGATGTTGATGGGCCTTTTGGTCGGCGTAGGCGTGGTTTCCGGATTTATCAATACGCTGGCTGGAGGTGGTTCAATGATCACCTTGCCTGCGTTAATGATGATGGGCATGCCGGCGGATGTCGCCAACGCGACTAATCGGGTTGGCGTCCTTATGCAGTCAGTCACCAGTGTGAAGGGCTTTGACAACCATGGTCTGCTGGATCGACAGGCTCTCCGGAGCCTGCTGCTTATAACGGGGCTGGGGGCCCTTGCAGGTAGTTTGCTGGCTTCGGTTCTGCCGGTGTTTATCCTTAAGCCGGTTTTACTCGGGACGATGATAATCATGGCGCTGGTCATGTTGATCAGGCCGGAGACCGTGGTGCCGCCGGATGGCACCATTCCCCGGGCCGTTACCGGTCATCCGGCCGCGTCTCTCGGGCTGTTTTTGTCGGGCGTATACGGAGGGTTTGTCCAGGCAGGTGTCGGTTTTATCCTGATTGCTGCTCTGGCTGGAGGACTCCGATATGACCTGGTGCGCACCAATGCATTGAAATCGGTCTGTACCGCAGTATTCTCAGGCGTTGCGCTACTGGTATTCGCTCTGCAAGGTCAGGTCTGGTGGATTCCTGGTGTGGTTTTAGCGCTGGGTAGTATCGTGGGGGCTTGGTTTAGCGTCCGATTCGCCATCAATGTCAGTCAAAACACGTTAAAATGGCTATTGTTTATCATGGTGTCTGCTACCTGTGCGGGCGCTGTGTTCATCTAGCGGTTTGTTGAGCCAACGCAGAGCGCGATGGTCTTGCCGAGAATACAGGGACCTGTTGAGTCATTCATGAGCAGTATCGAAGAAAAATATCCGAACAACTTTATTCGCGCGATTATCGCTGAGGACGTCCAGGCTGGAAAAAACGGGGGGCAGGTGATGACTCGTTTTCCTCCGGAGCCCAACGGCTACCTGCACATAGGGCATGCAAAAGCAATCTGTCTGTCCTTTGGAATGGCGGCGGAATTCGGTGGTGCGACCAATCTCCGGTTTGACGATACCAACCCCCTGAAAGAATCAGTCGAGTTTCAGGAAGCCATTAAAAGAGATATTGCCTGGTTGGGGTTCGAGTGGCAGGAAGAAAGAAACGCTTCGGACTACTTTGAACAGCTTTACCAGTTTGCAGAGCGACTGATCAACGATGGCAAGGCTTATGTTGACTCCTTAGCTGCTGATGAACTACGTGAATATCGAGGTACGTTGACAGAGCCAGGGAAGGACAGCCCCTTTAGAAGTCGTACCGTTGATGAAAATCTGGATCTGTTTCGACGTATGCGGGCAGGCGAATTCGAGGACGGCGAACATATTCTCCGGCTTAAAATCGATATGGCGTCGCCCAACATCAACATGCGTGACCCGGCCATCTATCGAATCCGACATGTCAGTCATCACCAGACAGGCGATGACTGGTGCATCTATCCCATGTATGACTATACCCATTGTATTTCTGACTCGCTTGAGGGCATTACGCATTCCCTCTGTGATCTGAGTTTTGAAGACCATCGTCCTCTCTACGACTGGGTACTTGATGAACTGGCTATGAACTGCCATCCCCAGCAAATTGAGTTTTCGCGCCTGAATCTGCAGTACACCGTGATGAGCAAGCGGAAGCTGAAGCAACTGGTTGAGGAGAACCTGGTTGATGGCTGGGATGACCCACGGTTACCTACGATTGCGGGTCTCAGGCGACGGGGATATACGCCGGCTTCAATTCGCGACTTCTGTCGACGTATAGGTGTTACCAAGAGTGATAATAACGTTGAGCTGGCCGCTTTGCAGAGCTGTATCAGGGATGATCTGGAAGACACTGCACCGCGTGTCATGGGTGTTCTACATCCGCTCAAGCTGGTGATCGATAACTACCCGGAAGAAGGGGAAGAGTGGTTGACTGCGGCTAATCACCCCAAGAATGAATCGATGGGCAGTCGTCAGCTTGGTTTCTCTCGTGAAATCTATATTGATCGAGAAGATTTCCGTGAATCAGCAAACAAGAAGTACAAGCGTCTGGTCCTGGGCGGTGAAGTCCGGCTGCGTTATGGCTATGTGATCAAGGCCAATGACGTCATCCGTGATGCTGCCGGGAACATTTCGGAGGTTCGCTGCACTTATGACCCGGATACCCTGGGTAAGAACCCCGAGGGACGCAAAGTACGAGGTGTTATTCATTGGTTGTCGTCCAAACATGCTATTCCTGCGGAAATCAGGCTGTATGATCCTCTCTTTACGGTCGACTTTCCGGACGCCGACCCGCGCGATTACCAGGAATTGATGAATCCCGATTCTCTGGTGACTTGCCAGGGTTTTGTCGAGCCAGCGCTGGCTACGGCCGATTCGAACGAGCGATTCCAATTCGAACGTGAAGGTTACTTCTGTCCGGATAATCGACATTCTCTGCCTGGCGCCCTGGTGTTCAACAGGATAGTGCCTCTCAGGGACAGCTGGGCGAAGGTCGAACAAGCGAGCCCATGACCGTCAGCTACACCGACGTTCGAGAGGCCTCGGCACGCATAGCTGGTCATGTCCACATCACGCCGGTAATGCAGAGTGAACAGCTGAATCGGATAGCGGGCCTTTCGCTATTCTTTAAAGCTGAGCACCTGCAGAAAGTCGGTGCCTTCAAGGCGAGAGGCGCTGTTAACGCGGTCTTTTCGCTAGATAAAAAATATTTAAAACAGGGTGTTACGACACATTCTTCAGGTAATCATGGAGCAGCGTTGGCGAGGGCGGGGGCATTGCGCGGGGGACAGGCCAGGATCGTAGTACCCTCTGATGCCAGTGTTGTGAAGAAGGCAGCAATCGCCGGTTATGGCGCCCAAATCATCGAATGCGAGCCCACCCTGGCAGCCAGGCAGGCTACTCTGGACAGGGTGGTGGCAGAGACCAAGGCGGCGTTTATCCATCCTTACGATGACGAGATGATTATCGCCGGAGCGGGCACGGCTGCGCTGGAGTTTGTTGACCAGGTTAGAGATCTTGACGTGATGGTAGCGCCTATTGGCGGTGGGGGATTGCTGGCAGGCACCGCGCTTGTCTCACAGGCACAGGGCATCAAGGTGTTCGGTGCGGAGCCGATGGGGGCAGATGATGCAGCCCGGTCTTTTCGGTCCGGCAAAAGAGTCCTTGAGCATGTACCCGACACCATCTGTGATGGTTTGCTGACGACGGTGGGAGAGAGGAATTGGGATATCGTTCATTCCAGTGTAGAAGATATCCTGCTTGTTTCGGACGAAGAGACAGTCGCCGCGATGTACCTTATCTGGTCACGCATGAAGCAGATTGTGGAACCTTCTTCAGCGGTAGCGCTGGCAGCGATAATTAAATACAAAGACCTGTTTTCAGGTCTTCGAGTCGGGGTAATTCTGAGTGGAGGTAATGTTGATCTTGCGGAGCTACCCTTTCAAAGCAGCAACAAGGTCAGCAACCTCACCTGAGAGGGGGAATCGACCAGTGCTGTACTTTGAATAGATTAATTCGCCTTCAACGTTAACATCGAATATGCCTTTGCCTTCAGGGAGGAGTTCAACCACGATGTTGGGTAGTGCTGCCTTGAGCTCGGCAGTCAGACTGACCGCCTCGGGCTCGTAGTTTCATTGTGCGCAGTATTGAATGGTTACCTTCATGGTTTGTCCATGTTGTCCTGATAGTCATGCAAGCCAATACTAACAGTCATAGTGAAAAATGAATGTTGTTTTATTTGAATCTGAAAAAATTTCCTGAGCAATTCGTTTAATTCGGTTGGACGCACGGTTAGAATGCCCGGCTTCCGAGGAGCCCGATTATGTCGACAAACCTAACCATTCTTGAACAACAGGACCCCGATGTTTTTTCTGCACTGAAAGGTGAGGAGCAACGCCAGAAGGTCGGCATTGAACTGATTCCATCGGAGAACTACACATTTCCAGAGGTCCTGGCGACTCTTGGCAGCGTGTTTACCAACAAGTATTCCGAAGGCTATCCGGGGCGCCGATATTACGGTGGCCAGGAATTTACCGATCGTATTGAAAACCTGGCGAGAGATCGTGCTAAAGAGGTCTTCAGGTGCGAGCATGCTAATGTACAGCCGCTTTCGGGCTCGGTTATGAATCAGGCTGTTTACCTGGGGTTGTTGGAGCCCGGGGATACCATCCTGGCAATGGATTTGTCACACGGTGGCCACCTGACTCATGGCGCTCCGGTTTCCCACATGGGGAGTCTCTTCAACTTTGTCCGATACGTGACGAACCCCGAAGATGGTTCGGTTGATTTCGACCAGGTACGTGCGGATGCGCTTAAACACCGACCCAAACTGGTTTTGTGTGGCTACACGTCCTATCCTCGGGATATCGATTATGAAAAGTTTAAAGGGATAGCAGATGAGGTGGGTGCGTTATCTATGACTGACGCATCGCATTTCGGTGGTCTTGTTGCTGGTGGGGCGATGAAAAACCCCTTCGATTACGGATTTGACATTGTCACGACGACAACCCACAAATCCCTTAGAGGCCCAAGGGGAGGTATGGTGCTTTGTACGAAGGAGCTGGCTTCGAAGATTGACAAGTCGGTTTTTCCGGGGCTTCAGGGTGGTCCTCATATGAATGCCGTGGCCGCGATAGCTGTGACGTTGAAGCGTGCAATGACCGATGATTTCAAGACTTATGCGCGACAGGTCCTCGTAAACAGTAAAACGCTGGCTGCAGCATTAACAGATCGTCAAGCATCATTGGTGACAGGTGGCACAGACAATCACATGATGGTTGTTGATACTGTCAAGAGTTATGGCCTCGACGGTAAGGTGGCTGAAGAAACCCTGGATAAAGTCAACATCACAACGAACAAGCAGATTATCCCTGATGATCCGAATCCACCATTGCGCCCAAGCGGGATAAGGATCGGCACGCCTGCTGCCACTGCCCGTGGCATGAATGAGGCTGCAATGCTGCAATTGGCAGAGTGGCTGGACAGGTGCCTGCGTGCACCTGAAGATGAGAAGGTTCTCACTGACATCCGTGAAGAAGTCGTCAGCTTCTGCCAAGAGTACCCCGTGCCCGGAATTGAATAAGGGGTGTGTATAAGGGCATCGCATAAGGGGATTGTATAAGGGTGTCCAATAAGGACAGCGAACAAGATCGAGAAAGTAAGAAACAGGTAAGAAATAGCTAAGAAATAGGTAAGAAGCCGTCGAGCCTGTTTCGGGTCGCCCATGGTTCCAGTGCGAATCGAATTAACCCATTAGGAATGAGGAATAACGTATGAAAATCGGCACAGTATTGAACGAAGCGCCATGACCACAGCTGATTGAAGCGGCCCAGAAGGTAGAGGCAGCTGGCCTTTCAAACATCTGGATGGCGAACATCTTTGGCTACGATGCAATTTCGATTCTGGCAATTCTTGGGCGTGAAACGTCGCGTATCGGCCTGGGCACTGCGGTCACGCCAACCTACCCGAGACATCCGACGGCTATTGCACAACAGGCCCTCACGACGGCGGCCGTGACGAACAATCGGTTTACACTCGGGATCGGTCTGTCCCACAAGCTGGTCATTGAGGATATGTTTGGTATGTCGTATGACAAACCAGCGAAGCATATGCGTGAGTATCTCAGCGTTCTCATGCCTCTCGCCAGAGGGGAAACGGCAAACTTTGAAGGTGAACAATATACGGTTCGTGGCGTCAATATCGCGGTACCGGGTGCTGAACCTCTCCCTGTTGTTATTGCTGGCCTGGGTCCGGTCATGCTGCGTCTGGCTGGAGAAATGACGGACGGCACCAGTACCTGGATGGTTGGTCCTAAAACCATGGCTGACCACATAGTCCCGGGTCTCGGACGCGATGATGCGACCGTCGTCGGCGGTGTGCCTATTGCGTTAACAACCAATATAGAGAGTGCCCGGGAGAAGATAGCCAAGGATCTGGTTATCTATGGCCAGTTGCCTAGCTATCGGGCGATGCTTGACCGAGAAGGTATTGACGGGCCGGCGGACCTCGCTATTGTCGGCGACGAAAACACTTTGCGTGGTGAAATCAAACGATTTCAGGATGCCGGCGTAACGCATTTCAGTGCAGCGATTATGGATGTCGAGGAGGGTGCCTATGACAGGACCCTGGACTTCCTCAGCACATTGACCTGAACCAGGTGCGTGCAATCCTGGCAGCCTCATCATAGACATTTTCCGCAGATTGGCGCGTTCGCTTGAGGATTTTGAAGCCGTGATCTGCTGTGTCAAGCCAATGCAGGGTTGCCTGAGGTAGAGGGTCGAGAGTCGCTTCCAGCAGTTTCGGGTAGGCAAGAGTATCCCGATTACCGCTCAGGTACAGTTGAGGAACGTTAACTCTGTGGAGGTGTGTTGCTCGGTCGACGGCTGGTTTCTTAGCAGGATGCAGTGGGAAGGAGTAACAGACCACACCCGCAACATCTGCACGATTAGCTGCCGCGAAGTGGGTTGACATCCTTCCGCCGAACGAGTGTCCCCCAACAAGTATTGGAACGTTCCCCGAAAGTTCTCTGGCTTTGTTGAGCGCTTCGGCGATTGCGGTCAGACAGATGGCTTGCGAATCAACACGTCGCCTGCCGTCTTCCATAAACGGAAAATTGAAGCGCAGAGTGCCCAGCCCGACGCGCTGCAGCGATTGTGAGATAGCTGTCATGTGTGGGTGCTGATGATCGGCTCCTGCGCCATGTGATAACACCAGCAGGGCGGCATCGCCGGGAAGATAGCTCGCAGAGAGTCTGCCGATTTGAAGAGATTGGGGTGTCATCCTGTTTTTTCCTGGTGTTTTCAGCCCGCTATCATGCCAGTACCTATGCCGGGGTTGTTAAGGCTTTTGGATTTTAAGCCACATTTGCATGTCGCTCCTTGCCCATGATCTGATTCCTGGCTGCATGAAACATGAATGGCCCTCAATGGACGGGGTTCTGCTATATTGAATCATCACTCACGACTAGAGGAAATAGAATGAAAGTTGGTTGCGTCATGGCGTTCAATGATTTCACTCCACCCGACTTTATCGGTGAAGCAGCACAGTATCTTGAAGAGCAGGGTTTTCACCAGTTCTGGGTCCCTGAGCACGTGCTGTTCTTTCCAGAATACGAGTCCCGTTATCCCTACACCGATGATGGCCGGATTGCTGGAGAGCCTCGCAGTCTGCTGGATCCGTTTACCTCTCTGACTTACGTTGCAGCCCATACCAGCAAGATTCGCCTGGGTACTGGAATCTGCCTGGTGCCCCAGCGCAATCCGGTATACACGGCAAAAGTGGTTGCCGATCTCGATTTCCTGTCGAATGGCCGGTTTGAACTGGGAGTCGGCATCGGCTGGCTGAAGGAGGAGTTTGAGGCCCTGGGCGTGCCCTGGGAAGATCGTGCCGGTCGTACAGTCGAGTGCATAGAAGTTATGCGCAGCCTTTGGTGTGATGAGGTGTCGAGCTACGATGGTAAGTATTATCAAATTAAGGCGGCTTATCAGAATCCCAAGCCGGTTCAGAAACCTCATCCGCCGATCCTCTTCGGGGGTGAGAGCGATGCGGCACTGCGTCGGGTTGCGACAATCGGTCAGGGTTGGTATGGCTTTAACCTGTTCCCGGATGTGCTTGAAGAGCGCCTTGAATTCCTGTCAGCCCGTCTTGAAGAGAACGGCCGCAGTCTTTCTGATATCAAGATTTACGCAGGCATGCACCCCAGCGTTCGCGGTCCCGCAGAGATGGCGAGGGTAGAAGCAATGGGTGTAGAGCAGGTTATCCTGGGTGTCATGGCCGGTAAAATGGAGTCCCTCGAAGCGAGAGCGCAAAAAGCCATGGCGGTCGTCCACGGGTAGGTCTTAGGTTACCTGCTGGCGATATTGAGATTTGCTGAAGGCGTCGAAGCATTCGCCCCCGAGGATGCGTGCTGCCATGGGGGCTATTCTCCGGCCAAATAGTTGAATATAAAGGACTTCAGGTTTAATCTGACAGCGATTTCTAGAAACTTATCAGGTTCGTTTTCAGGCATTTTGAACGGTATGCGGGAGCCCAGGCTGGCCCCGTACCCATGAGCCCATAGTTCATGAGCACGTATATGCATTGAAATACAGCTTGATGATAAATCTCAGCAATATTGGAAAACGGAAGGAGTAAACAGAGTATGGCAGAAGGACCATTACCGGTTGTTGACTGGCTGAAAGGTGCCGATTCTGACGACCCTTATCTCGAGGGACATAAGTGCGGGGCATGTGGGGCAGTCTTCCTCGGCGAGCGTGACAATTGCTCTGGTTGTGGAGCTCGTGATCAGATGAGCGCTATCAGGCTGTCAACCAGCGGCAAGCTTTATTCATACAGTATCGTCCATAGAAGTTTCCCTGGGATTGATGTCCCTTACATTTCCGCTATCGTTGATCTGGAAGGCGGTGGCACCGTGAAAGGGAATCTCATCAACATTGAGCCGGACCCCTCAAAATTGGCGTTCGATATGCCGGTAGAAGTGGTCTTTGATGATGCCCTTGGTCGTAAAGACAAGGATGGCAACAGTTATCTCAGTTATTTCTTTCAGCCCGCGGCCTGACAGTCGATAGCTCAGAATGCAAAAAGACAAATTAATTTAAGGAGAGAGACATGAGTGATGTATACATAATGGGTGTCGACATGATCAAGTTCGGTCGATTCCCGGAGAAGACGGTACCGCAACTGGGTGCTCAAGCTGCGTTGATGGCTCTTGATGACGCTGGATTGACGATTCAGGATATGCAGGCCTTGTATTGCGGTAACCTTGGTCAGGCCAGTGCGATGGTCGGTCAGCGAATTCTTCAGGAAATTGGGCAGACAGGTATTGGTGTTGTGAACTGTTCCAATGCCTGCGCGACGGGAGCGACGGCCTTTCGAGAAGCGTGGATGTCTATTAAGGCCGGCGTTAACGATGTTGTTATCGCCGTTGGAGTAGAGCAGATGGGTAAAGGACTGCTGGGAGGCTCAGGTGGTGCGACCGGTATTCCAAAGGAGGGTCTCCTCGGCTCGGGTACCATGCCGGCGGTTTTCGCAGAAGCAGGTATGGAGCACTCACGAAATTACGGCACAACGTTCGAACAGTTTGCCAAGGTTTCTGTAAAGAACCACCATCACTCGACGCTGAATCCTAAAGCCATGTACCAGATTGAGACGCCCCTGGATGTCGTGATGAATGCAGAGATGATCTCCTATCCGAATACCAAGCTCATGTGTTCGGTGAATGTAGATGGAGCCGCTGCTGCAGTTCTGGTTTCAGAGAAGAAAGCTAAGGAACTGGGAATGGACCGTGCCGTCAAGGTCAGGGCGTCTGTGCTCGCGAGTGATCCCTTCACTGACCGTGATCTGACCATGCCTGATGTCAACGCTGTGACACGTATCGCAGCCAAACAGGCTTACGATATGGCGGGTATTGGTCCGGGAGACCTTGACCTGGTTGAATTGCACGACTGTTTCGCGACGGCGGAAATACTTCACTATGAAAACCTCGGTTTGTGTGAAGACGGCGAAGCGGGTCGTATGATTGATGATGGCGATGTGGCCCTTGGCGGCAAAATCCCTGTTAATGTCTCTGGTGGTTTGTTGTCCAAAGGGCATCCGCTGGGTGCGACGGGTATCGCGAATATCTATGAGGTCAGTACCCACTTGAGGGGAGAAGCTGACAAGCGCCAGGTGGAAGGTGCGAAACTTGGTCTGACTCATGTAATTGGCCTTGGTAGTGCCTGTGGTATACACATCCTGGAAAAGGTCTAAGATCAAATTGCTGATTAAAGGGGTCGGTTATCGACCCCTTTTTTTATGCGTGAAGATGCTTCGGATGGTATCGGTGGAGTCGGCGAATTCATGGCGGCTCAAGACTCCTGGTGAAAGCCCGTGAAAGTTGGCGTCGTTTCTGACACTCACAATAACCTGAAAAACTGCAATAAAATCGTCGAGCTTTTTAACGAGGCTTCCGTCGATCGTGTTATCCACACAGGCGATATAACTCAGGCGAAAACCCTGGAGGTGTTCAGCCGATTGCAGGCCCCGATGTGGGGTGTCTACGGCAATAATGATGTTGGTGAGCGAGATTCGCTTGCCGCTGCAGCTGCACGGTTTGATTTCCAGATTATTGATCCACCGATGAAGCTGGTTTGGGCCGAGCGTCAACTTGTCGTCGTTCATGACCCCCTGGAACTACAAATGGTGCAGTTGGAAGAGTTTGATGTTGTACTTCATGGCCATACGCACCGGCAGGTCATCAGCTATGAGGGCGATCGCTTAACGTTTAATCCGGGAGAGTGTGCGGGCCACATGGCTGGTTTTAATGCGATTGGTATCCTGGATCTGGCGGAAATGACCACAGATATTCTTAATTTCTGATGCGCCGTTTTTCTGCAGTGCTGATGATGCTTGTATCTTTGCAGGTGTCAGCGGAACGTCCTAATGTGCTGCTGATTTATGTCGATGATTTAGGCCTCGGCGATACTGCAGTCTACGGACACCCGATTGTAGAAACCCCGAACATCGATCGATTGGCCGAACAGGGCGTCAGGTTTACTCACTTCTACGCGCCTTCTGCGCTTTGTTCGCCTTCCAGGGCCGGATTGCTGACAGGACGTATTCCTTATCGAACGGGTATCAAAAGCTGGATTCCCGACGGTTCATCGGTCAGCCTCGACAGAAGTGAGATCACCATCGCCGAACTGTTAAAGGATGTGGGTTATCGGACTGCGGTGATTGGCAAATGGCACCTGAATGGCGGTCTCGATCAGCAAACTGCCCCCCAGCCGCGTGATTTTGGTTTTGATCATCAGTACGGGCTGGCTGCCTGGGTGAAAAATGAGCAAGTAGAAGCAGCCGGCAGGGGAAAACTGTTTCCAGATAACATGTACCGCAATAACCTGCCGGTGGGAGAAACCGATAAGTTTTCAGCGGAGCTCGTGACGGATGAGGCCCTGCATTGGCTCGATGAACCTCGTGGCGACCAGCCTTTTTTTCTTTACCTGGCATACAGTGAAGTTCACACACCGGTCGCTTCCCCGGAGAGCTATCTCGAATTCTACGATCAGTTTCTGACAGACGAGTCTCGTGAGAACCGGTGGAGTTATTACATGCAGTGGGTCGATAGGCCTTACCGGGGACAGGGTGAATACTATGCCAACATTTCCTACCTCGATGCACAGATCGGGCGAATCATGGCTGCACTTGAAGAGCGGGAAATCCTGAATAGTACGGTGGTCATTTTTTCCAGCGACAATGGACCATTGACGTCCCAGGCGGAGATGCCCTGGGAGGTTGCCATGGCCGGTGAGACCAACGGTTTGCGGGGCAAGAAAAGGTATCTGTTTGAGGGTGGTATCCGGGTCCCGGGAATTTTTAGATGGCCCAACAAATTTCCTGCGTCAGTCGTCGATACTCCAGCGACCGCTCTTGATATTCTACCGACTCTCGTGGAAATCCTGGATCTTGATTTACCAGCTGATCGGGTGATTGACGGTGAATCACTGGTGAGTTTCCTGACTGAAGGTGTCGCCTTGCAGCGAAAACAGCCGCTTTACTGGTCAATTCCCACGCCTGACGGTCTGGAGTTCGCTGTGCGTGACGGTAATTGGAAACTGCTGCTGAATAGGGAAGGTGCACCTGTCTACCTCTTTGATTTGCGTTCAGACCCTTATGAAATTCTGAACCAGCTTACGCAGAGGCCCGACATGGTTGCCCGCCTGCAGCAGTCTTTCGAACAAATTCACACCAGTGTCCTGCGGGATATGGCAAACTGGACCCATGACGCAACAGCGAATCAGGACGCGCAGCAAAAGTAATCTCAGGCCCATCAGTACCATGAACCTGCTGTCGTACCGGGAAGTTCAGGGTTTGATGGCGTCCAAGGAAGAGGTAAGAACCCTGTTCCGGGAATGTGCGCTGGCAATTCTTAACACAGGTAACGAAAAGGACGACGTCAACCAGATACTCAAGGACTTCGCTGACTTCGAAGTAGAAGTTGTCCCGGAATCCCGAGGTCCGAAGATCGCCGTGAAAAATGCACCGGCAGATGCGTTTGTTGACGATAAGATGATCAAGGGGGTTCAGGATCACCTGTTCTCGGTCTTACGCGATATCGTCTACGTGAATCACATATTGTCTCGTGCAGGTCTGTATGAGCTTGAAACCAGCGAGGGAATCACGGAAGTCGTCTTTGACATCCTTAGAAATGCCAACATTGTGCAGCCCAATCTCAGACCTGATCTTGTTGTCTGCTGGGGAGGGCATTCAATCGATCGAGTAGAATATGAATACACGAAAGAGGTCGGTTACCAGCTAGGGCTGCGCGGCCTCAATATTGCCACCGGTTGTGGCCCGGGTGCCATGAAAGGGCCGATGAAAGGAGCGGCCATTGGTCATGCCAAGCAGCAGGCGGAGAAACGCCGGTATATCGGCATTACTGAGCCTGGCATTATTGCTGCCGAGTCGCCCAATCCTATTGTTAACGAGTTAGTGATTCTCCCTGATATAGAGAAACGCCTTGAAGCATTTGTCAGGGTTGCCCACGCTATTGTTGTGTTCCCTGGGGGGGCTGGGACGGCGGAAGAGATCCTTTATTTGTTAAGTTTGCTGATGCATGAACATAATCGGGGGCTGCCGTTTACCCTGGTATTAACCGCACCGAAAGAGAAACGGGCTTACTTCGAAGTGCTGGATAGGTTTTTGAGGACGACGCTAGGGGATTCGGTGGCCGGCTATTATCAGATCATTATTGGCAATCCGGAAAAAGTCGCTAAAACCGTAAACGCTGGGGTGGAGAAAGTCCGTCGCCATCGCAGCAAGACACAGGATGCCTATAGCTTTAACTGGGACCTGGTCATAGAAAAGCACCTGCAGGAGCCGTTTATACCGACCCATGACAACATGAGCGGGCTTGAGCTCAGTCGTGAGCTGCCTCCCGGTAAGCTCGCTTCAGAGATGCGCCGGGGGTTTTCGGGCATTGTCGCTGGTAATGTGAAAGCCTTTGGTATTGACCAGGTTAGTGAACACGGTCCCTATCGCCTGCGTGGCGATAAGTTGGTCGTTGATGAACTGCAGAAGCTGCTGGATAGTTTTGTTCAACAAGGTCGAATGAAGATTGATAACGACAAGTTTAAACCCTGCTGGGAGTTGATGTGATGGTCCGATTAGTTTTCTTGGTGTTGTTGGTTGTCTCGCTGGGGTGCAAGGCTGATCGTATTCCGGTAAAGGTTGTCGTTGTCAGCATGTTTGAGCATGGGGAAGTCCTGGGAGATCGGCCCGGAGAGTTCCAGTTCTGGGTCGAAAGATTACCGCTTGATATCGCCATGCCATTTCCCGCGGGCGAGTATGAGTTGCGTCTCAACGATGATGGGGTCCTGGGAGTCTGTACCGGAGGCGGTATACCCAATGCAACCGCGTCTATCATGGCCTTGGGCATGGATGACAGGTTTGATCTGTCCAAAGCCTACTGGCTTGTTGCGGGTATAGCAGGTGGAGACCCGGCAGATATGTCGTTAGGGTCTGCGGCCTGGGCGAAGTTTGTGATTGACGGTGACCTGTTATTTGAAATTGATGCCCGTGAAATTCCTGAAGACTGGCCCTACGGAATCATACCTCTCGGTGGCACTAGACCGGCGAAAACGGCAGCGGACATGGAGGGTGGCTGGTCGGTTGATACGATCAGTTATGCCCTCGATCCAGACCTGGTTAACTGGGCCTACGGGTTGACCCGGGACCTTACGTTACCGGTTGGGAAGAAGGTCGTTGAGTTCAGAGCCCAGTTTTCTGATCATGATGCAGCTCGTCAGCCGCCGAAAGTTATCATTGGAGACACGCTGGCAGCGAGTACCTATTGGCATGGTCATTATCTCAACGAGTGGGCTAATGACTGGGTCAAGTTGCACTCCGGCCAGGAGGGGAATTTTGCGACCACCAATATGGAGGACTCAGGTACGCTGACCGCCTTGCACA
>CAXPUI010000568.1:0-5356 GCA_964220205.1 Candidatus Allofontibacter communis
GAGAATGCGCCGATATTCCGTCTTGGTCGTGCCCTTATCGAGTTAATGGTGGGCGCGAACACCTGGGTGCTTGACATGGGAGCAGTTTTCGTTGTTGGCAGGCTGCTGCACGCGGTCGGTATCAGTATGACGACCGGTCTATCCATGCCAAGGTTTATCGGCACGGTAGCGTCTATCCTGGTTACCGTCGTTGCCGCCTGTTACCTGGGATATACAGTCCTGGACAGAATGTAATTAACCTGCCGAAGCGGTCCCGGACTAACGACTGTCAGCCCTGATTCGATATCACAGGTTGAGGACGTCAGCGGTAATTTCGTATGACCGTTGACGGGCCTCATGCTCGAACACGGAAGAGACTATAATCAACTCATCCGCCTTGGTCTGGTTCAGGAAGTCATCAATCTGCGATTTGACGGAGGCCGGTGATCCAACCGCTGCGCAGCGTGAGAGTTCTTGTACCATTGCGCGCTCAGCCGCTGATAACTGTTCTTCGTATCCGGCGACGGGCGGCGGTAGCTTCCCGGGGACTCCCCGTCGCAAGTTGACAAACGACTGCAGCGACGATGTCCGCAGATAATTCGCTTCCTCATCGCTGGCAGCGGCGCAGACGTTGTAGCCCAGCATGACATAGGGTTCGGCGAGTTGTTCTGATGGTTCAAATTTCTCCCTGTATATTGCGATCGCCTGATCGAGCGCTGCAGGCGCGAAATGTGAAGCGAAAGCAAAGGGCAGTCCCAACATCCCGGCTAACTGGGCACCGAAGAGGCTGGAACCAAGAATCCAGATGGGTACATTGGTGCCGGCTCCTGGTGTGGCAACCACGCGCTGACCCTCCTGCGGCTCCTTGAGGTAATGCTGCAATTCGACGACATCCCGGGGGAATTCATTAACGTCTGTAGTTGCATGTCGCCTCAGTGCCTGCCATGTCACCTGATCGGTTCCAGGTGCTCGACCGACGCCCAGGTCAATCCTGTCGGGATACAGGCTGGCGAGGGTGCCGAACTGCTCGGCGATGATCAGAGGTGAATGATTGGGCAGCATGATGCCGCCGGCACCTACCCTGATATGATTGGTCCCTCCTGCTATGTGTCCGATAACGACGCTGGTGGCGGATGAGGCGATACCGGGGATATTGTGATGCTCGGCTATCCAATAGCGGTTGTATCCCCAGGCTTCGGTTGCCTGTGCGAGCGCGAGGGAGTTAGCCAGCGACTCGGCCGCTGTGCCGCCTTCGACGACAGGAGCCAGATCAAGTACAGAAAACGCGGTCATTCGGCTAGTTTCTCCCGGGATTCGTTGGCGGCGGAACCATAGATACCCTTCGCCATCAATGACGATTCCAGGCCACGGCGGGCCTGATAGACCTGGACGCGGATTTCATGCAGGTCCTTGTTGTCCGGGTCTGCCTGGACCGCGAATTCCACGAGATGGCACGCGAGTCTTGGATTTGTTTCAGCCAACGAGTGCGCCCGCTCAGCCAATGGCAGGCTGCCGCCAGCCAGTTGGGCAAGCTCACGGGCCAGTTCAGCCTCAGGTGCCGGTTTCAGGTGGGCTGGATTACCATCGTACCAGCCGCCGTACATGCGCCAGATGTTGCGAACAACGAACTCGGGTTCATCATAGATGGGTTGCAGGTATGGCTTTTCGAGGATCGATGGATCCAGTTGCACCTCGTGGACGATGTCATCGAGGCGGGCACCTTGGTTCATTCGAGTCACGGTTTCGCTGACGAGAAACTCCAGGGCGTCAGCGACGTCTGTCAGCACGTTCTTTATCCGGTCTCTGCCCTGACTCGGCAGCCCGTGAGCCGGTAGAAACAGTTCGGCACCCTGTTCGGCCATGTGCCGCATGGCGATAGCCCATTCCACGGGGTAGCGCTGTACCTTCTGAGGATTACCCGCATTTGGAAAGCACCAGATGAAAAAATCACCCGCACAAATTGCCTTGTGATCTGGCAGCCAGGCCCAGGTATGGTCGTCGGTTTCGCCTTTCGCATGGTTGAGGCTTACCCTCAGGCCGCCAATATCCAGATCGAGTGAGTCACGGTAGGTCAAATCCGGTCGAGCTGCGCCACTGGGCAGAAAACTGTTGCCATCCTGGATCTCGTAGCCACGTCGGGAGAACTGGCCGAATTGTCGCTGGTTGATCACATTGTTATAGCCATCAGTAAAATTATAGCGATCGAAACGCTTCGGAACGATCTCATGACCGACCACTCTGGGTGACGGGTAACCGCGTTCCTCGGCATCTTTCATGAACGCCCCGCAACCGCCGACGTGATCCAGATGGCCGTGGGTATAAATCAGGGAGTGGAAAGGATCTGAGCGCCATCGCCGGATCGCTGATACTACCCGTTCGCCACCCTGAACACCGGAGGTGTCGAAAGCCAGCAAGCCCTCATCTGTGCCGAACAATACACAATGCGAAAAGGCTTCAACAACGGCGATATTCTCGGCGACTTCAGAGAGTTCGAAGTTAATCCGGTTCATCGGTCCTACCTCAGCAGCAGAGGTCTGCCCGTCGATGACAGCAGAGGATAGGGCCAGCAGGTCAGTCACTTGTGACTCCGACAAAAAAGACGAAGAGTAGCCTGTTGAGACAACGGTGTCACATCGTGCTCATAGTGAATTGTAAATCCCTGGCAAAGCTGCTCGAATAGCATGGAAACTTGAATGGTCTGCTATTGGATGCAGGTACTGACGCAGGAAAAATATGAGTTGTGGAGCGCTGGAGCTGAGGTAACAGCGAGTGATAATCATGGTGACAAAGTGTTGTTGCTGGCTGATGGCACCTACCTGAAATTGTTCCGAATCAAGCGACTGATCACTTCAGCACGACTTTTCCCCTATTGGCGTCGTTTCGTCAGGAATGCTGATCGACTGACTGAGTTAGGTGTGCCGACACTCAGTGTCCGTGAAATTTACGATATTCCCCACCTTGGACGAACGGCTGTTCACTACGATCCGCTGGCGGGTAAGACCCTTCGGGAGATAGACACGCTTGATGCCCGATTGGTGGCCCAGCTGGGTCGTTTCGTGACGAGTCTGCATGAGCGTGGCGTTTATCTGCGTTCCCTGCATCTGGGCAATGTTGTACAGACTCCGGACGGGATCCTGGGCTTGATCGATATCGCGGATATGCGGATCAAATCGCGCGCACTATCCCGGCGGCTCAGGGTGAGGAACTACCATCACCTGTGTCGGTATGACCAGGATCGTGTCAGGCTCGTGGCCCACGTTGATGACTTTCTCGGTGATTGTGACCCTGTTATCAAACCAACGGTTGCCGCCATGGTAGGTAGCTAGTCGGAAACCCTTACGATGCGGGTACCGATGTTGCCACCGGCCAGCAGGTCGACAAAAGCGGCGGGTGCCTGCTCCAAACCAGTAAAAACATCGTTCAATGGCTTTAGTTCTCCCGAATCAATCCAGGCCCTGATCTGATCGCGGGCGGACGCATATTCGGTCAAGTAGTCAAAGACCAGAAAACCCTGCATACGTATACGCTTGTTGATCAGCAGACCCGGAATACCTTTCGGTCCGCCCGCGGGGTTATCGGTATCATATTGCGAAACGACGCCGCAACAGGCGATGCGGCTTTGTTCGTTCATCCGGAACAGGGCAGCGCCGAGAACATCACCCCCGGTATTGTCAAAATAGATATCGATGCCTTCCGGGCAGGCACTTTTGAGCTCGGCGCGAAAATCGGGGCTTCGATAAGAGACTGATTCGTCGTAACCCAGGCGTTCGGTAAGCAGAGCACACTTTTCGGGTGAGCTGCTGACACCGACCGTCCTGCAACCTTTGATTTTTGCCATCTGGCCTACCAGGTGGCCAACACTGCCTGCAGCCGCGCTGACCAATACGGTCTCGCCACTACTGGGCTCGCCAATCTTCATGAGTCCGAAGTAGGCGGTCAGCCCGTTCGTGCCGAGGGCGCCCAGGTGATGACCCGGGTCAATGTCATCCGATACTTTCTGGACCTGGTGCGGTTTATGGACACTGAAATCCTGCCAGCCCGTTGGGCACACCACAAGGTCACCGACGTTGAATTCCTGGCAATGGCTTTCTGTAACTCGGGCGACACCCGTACCGTTCATGACGATGCCGGTCTTTGGTGCGCCGGCATAGCTCGCGCTACCCTGAAGACCTGCACGGGTTCCGGCGCCAATAGTGACGGCGATCGTCTGACACAAGATCTCGCCATCTGAGGCGCCAGGCACAGTCGAGGAGACCAGCTTGTAGTTCGATTCTGCCAGTTTCCCGTCGGGGAGTGAGTCGATCAATATTTGTCTGTTTTCCATAGTCAGACCTTAAGGGAGGTTTTCCGGGAGTGTAGCACGACAGGTAATTCTGCTTTAATGCTGGTCAGAAAGTGATGAGTTTGGAGCAGTCGTGAAACTGAAAGACAGGGTAGCTGTAATAACGGGTGGTGCAAGCGGTATGGGACTGGCCTCGGTAGATCGTTTCCTGGAAGAAGGTGCCAGCGTTGTTATCGCTGACTTCAATGCTGAGACAGGTGAACGGGCCTACGAAGCAGCGTGCGAACGTGGTTTTGGCGATGCGGTGACCTTTATTCGAACCGATGTTGCCAGCGAAGCAGATGTTGTTGCCATGCTGGATCGTGCTATTGATCGATTCGGTCGACTCGATATTGTCTTCAATAATGCTGGTGTTGGTGGTGCCATTGGACCCCTGACGGAAACCTCAGTCGAAGACTGGGACTATAAGTTCGATGTGCTTGCCAAAGGCGTCTTTCTCGGTATCAAGCATGCCGCGCGGCTCATGAAAGCCGCGGGCCAGAGAGGATCCATTATCAATACAGCTTCGATTGCTGGTTTGAGCGGGGACGGCGGACCGCGGGTTTACTCCGCAGCAAAGGCGGCTGTCATCAGCCTGTCAAAGGCGGCGGCAGTTGAACTGGCTCCCGACCGGATTCGGGTGAACGCTATCTGCCCGGGATTTATAGCGACCCCCCTGGCAGGAATGGGTGATGCAGCATCAATTGAAGGGGCTTTCAGTAAGGGGCAGCCCTGGCCTGAGTTCGGTAAAGGTGAACATATTGCAGGGGCTGCATTGTTCCTGGCTTCTGATGATGCAGAATTCGTCACCGGTGAAGCGCTGGTGGTCGATGGTGGCCTCACGGCTGCCGGGCCTGAGCTGAGTAAGAAATTTCCGAAAACATCGGGACGAGCTTCTCGGGTCAGCGGGGTCACCAAGGGGACGACAGGCGAAGCCCCGCAAATACGCCGCCTGGAAGAGTAATAAGTTGGTTGGTTTTCAACGCAGAGGGTCGGCCAGAAGATCGGCCAGAAGATCGGCCAGAAAAAAGGAACGGGACATGAAAAAATATCTCA
>CAXPUI010000569.1:0-7819 GCA_964220205.1 Candidatus Allofontibacter communis
CTGGTTAAAGGAGCACACACCGCTGGCTATCGATATCCAGGCTACTTTTGGTTACCGCCAGAATGTGGTGGTCAGACATTTGCGGGAGTCTCAACCCGAGTACACAGCTATCGTGGAGGAAAATTTCCCCGCCGCCGCCATGTCCAGTCGGCCCGCCTTCTATGATGCCGTTGGCGATGACGCTCTCTATGAGCAGCGAGAGCAGGAAATGATGGCGAGCGCGATGCGATTTATCGACTTTGATGAAATCAATTGCATCCCTATGAGCGAATACAATTTCTGATTAATCAGAAATGGTCTGTGCGCGTTGCTGCATCGTAGCCGCCATCAACAAAGATCACATTGCCGCTGATATAGCTCGCTTCTTCACTCAGTAGAAAACGTATGGCGTTAGCGACTTCATCGGCTTGTCCAAGGCGCTCGATTGGTGTCATGGCCAGTAATCCTTTTACCGCATCCATCATGCCCGGTGTGTCGCGCAGCGCCTCGACCATGGGAGTATCGGTCGGTCCCGGGGCGACGCCATTAATCCTGATGCCTTCCCGGCCGTACTCGAATGCCTGGCGCCGGAGCCAGTAAACGAGTGCGCGTTTTCCGGCCATGTACTCCAGTCCTGTCTCGTTTGCCGCGATCGTCAAAGCAGCAGCTTCGTTACCTTCAAGTAAAGCCTCGATCAGCGGGTCATCCGGGGATGACATAGGACCGGAGTTGGATGAAACCATGACGACGCTGCCTGACTTTTTTGCCAGCAAGGGACGCAGGCTGTTTGTCATTTCAATTGCGCCGAAAAAATTAAGGGACGTCATCAGGGTGGCAGCGTGACCGGCTCCGGCTGCCAGGCCGGCGAGCGGGACGAATCCATCGAGCCCTTCCGGGGCGCGAGCGCGGATCTCCCTGACCGCTGTCTCCCGGCCGGTTTTGGTGGCGAGGTCAGCGACGATGTCAGCATCCCTGATATCAATCGAGATAACCTCATTGTTCGCTGCTGTTAACTGGGCGCCGAGAGCGGCGCCAATGCCCGAGGCAGCGCCGGTGAGTGCATAGATCTTCATGCGATGTCTGCTGCAAGTTAGGTTACTGGATTATGAAGAATCCAGTGTTAAAAAGGTATGGCCTTTAGCGTTGGAAACGGAAAAAGTTGCGAAATCAGTTAATCGGGATGCTATTTTTCTCCTATTTACGTATATTGTTTCTTAAATTTTGCGCATTCTGATACCTCGTCCAGCAAAGTGATGTGCTCTTCAAAGGACCTGAGACAGGACCTGAGACAGGACTGTAGAAAGAACCCGAGAAAGACACCAGAGGCGATAAAACGATAGAAAACGATAGAGCGCGACAGAAACTGACAGAGACCTTCAACTAATCCTATGCTGCTTGAGATCACTGGCGACATTAGAGGCGGAGGTTACGCCGGTAGCGATGACTGGTAAGTGAAAACATGTGCGGTAGGTCAACGAATGGTAAAAAGTGGCAACTGGTAAAAGTCGTAAATGGTAAGAGCAGGGAGACCGAAAAATGATGGATGACGTGAGTGGACTCGACCTCAGCAGTTTTGATCCCAGTGATATCAGGCTGTTTCAGGAAGACCGTTGGCAGCCCTATTTTGCGCGGCTCAGGGAGGAGGCTCCTGTGCACTATTGTCCGGATAGCATTTATGGTCCGTTCTGGTCTGTGACGACACACGAACTGATCAAGGCGGTTGACACGAACCACTCGGATTTTTCATCGGCTCAAGGTATCTCCATTGTTGATGAGCAGGAAATGCCGACTCCTGGAGATATGGAGGTGCAGAATTTCATCAGCATGGACCCGCCTCGCCATGATGAGCAGCGCAAATCAGTTGCCCCGGCAACAGCTCCCAGTAATCTTGCTAACTTGGAACCAATAATACGGGCTCGAGTCTCCGAGATCCTGGACGGATTGCCGAGAGGCGAGACCTTCAATTGGGTCGATAAAGTCTCCATAGAACTGACGGCCAGCATGCTGGCGGTGCTGTTCAATTTCCCGCATGAGGACCGACGTAAACTGGTTCATTGGTCGGATGTGGCGACCAGCGCGAATCAACTTGTGGGTGATGCGGACCTGGAAGAAAAAATGGCAGCGACCATGGCGGAACTGCAGGAATGCGGTATGGCCTTTTACCAGCTGTGGTTTGAACGACAGGCACAGGACCCGCAATTTGACCTGATATCGATGCTGGTGCACAGCGACGCGACTGCCAACATGCATGAAGACCCGGGGTTGTTCCTCGGCACCATTTTACTGCTGATCGTGGGTGGTAACGATACGACCCGTAATTCGATCAGCGGGGGGGTTCTGGCTCTGAACCAGTACCCGGAAGAGTTTGAAAAACTGAAGGGCAATCATGCACTCATCCCTGGAATGGTCGCTGAAATGGTGCGCTGGCAGACGCCGGTGATTCACATGCGCAGGCGGGCGCTGCGAGATGTCATGCTCGGTGATCAGATGATCAAGGCTGGTGACAAAGTGCTCATGTGGTACCTGTCCGGTAATCGCGACGAAAGCATCTTTGATGATGCTGATCGTTTTCTGATCGACCGTCCCAATGCGCGGCAGCATCTTTCGTTTGGCTTTGGCATTCACCGGTGCATGGGCAACAGACTTGCCGAAATGCAGCTGAGAGTGCTCTGGGAGGAAATCCTGAACCGATTCAGCAATGTAGAGTTGGTGGGTGATGTTGAGAGGGTGCCTAACAACTTCATCCGGGGGATAAGCAACGTCCCCGTAAGAGTCAGCTAGGTTCAAAATGGCCATCGTGACTACAGCCTGGAGTGACTTCTGTGATGACCTCAAGGAACTGGGAGCGGTTATTGAGGGTGTCGACGGCCTGTCCGAAGTGGATCGAGCCGAAGGCTATCGTTACCTGACCCGCTTGCTGCGCCTTGCCCTGGAAATGAATCTTGAACACAGTAGCGCGGAACATGCATCGTTCTACAGCCTGTCCCATGAAACTGCCAAGATCGGCGGCGACAATCCAGATAATTTCTATCAGAACGCCAATATCAATGCCGCATTTGATTATGAGATTGTCGGCAATGCAGGCACGGTTTCTTACCTGAGTTTCGGCTCGAAGGAAAATCGCTACAGTATCGATGGTCGGATGATCTCGACGGGTGAGCTTGATTTCAGCGACCTTGAGGTGGGAGCGGATGGCAGTATTCGAATCCTGGTCTCAAGGAGCAGGCAGTCGGGCAACTGGTTACCACTCGGCGAGAGCAGCAACATGGTGATTGTCCGACAGACGTTTAATGACAGGCGGAAGGAAATTCCTGCCAGACTGACCATCCGGCGGTTAAACGGTAATGGTGGTTATGACCTGCTCGATATGGATTTGCTGCGTCAGCAGCTGGAGCGATCTATTGCCTTCGTCGCCGGTACGTCCAGAACTTTTCTTGGCTGGGTAGACCTGTTCAAGGCGGATCATTTCAACCGCTTTGATCTTGGAGACCAGGCTTTTTTTCAGGCCGCCGGCGGTGACCCTAATATCTGTTATATCTACGCCTACTGGGAGCTTGCAAGTAACGAAATTATCCAGATCCGCACGAAAGTGCCGGACTGCGACTATTGGAACATTCAATTGACCAATATCTGGATGGAGTCGCTCGATTACCGTTTTTTTCCAGTCCATCTGAATCAGGCGACGGCTGATTTGGATGATGATGGGTTTCTTACGGTACATGTCTCGCATCGCCCGTTGCAGATGAAAAATAACCTGGTAACCACGGGACATGATCGCGGCCTGCTCTTGTTGCGCTGGGTCGGTGCCAGTGAGCACCCGATCCCTGATCTCGTCAAACTTAACCGGAATCTATAGTGTTTCGTCTGCACAGAACGATGATGCTCATGCTTAATTTATACGGGGATCAACTTACGTCTCGATACTGGAATGGATTCATCGAGATGATTATGACTTTGTCAGCAACATCAGGCAGAAAGGGAAATTTTTCGCCGGGTTGCTGCCTACAATCGAGGATTAGCCGACTATGAAAGAATTTAAAGATCGAGTTGCCGTCGTGACGGGTGGGGCCAGTGGCATTGGACTGGCGTTGGTCAAGGCCTGTCTTGCGGAAGGGATGAAAGTGGTTATCGCCGATGTTGAAGAACCGGTGTTGGATTCAGTGGTGGCGGAACTCGGTGATCAGACTCTGGGTTTCAAGACAGACGTTTCGAAACCAGAGTCTGTGGAGGCATTGGCGGATTTTACCTATGAGTCTTTCGGTGCCTGCCATCTGCTCTTCAACAATGCCGGGGTCAGTGTGCCGAATATGCCTCTTTGGGAAACAGAGCCTTCAGATTTTACGTGGGTGCACGGAGTGAATGTGGGTGGTGTCGCGCATGGGGTCCAGGCATTTGTGCCACGCATGATAGCCTCGGGCGAGGATGGGCATGTGATCAATACCAGCTCTGGTGACGGTGGTATCAGCCCACTGGCCCAGCAGGTGGTCTATGCGTCCAGCAAGGCGGCAATATCAATAATGACCGAGTGCCTGCAGGCCTATCTGGTTGGTCACGAAACCCGGTTGCGGGCTTCTATTCTCTATCCTTCGGGTGGCATGCTGAAGACAGGTATCTGGACCACCAAACGTAATCGTCCGGAAGAACTCGCGAAGCAGAAACCTGTGGATCCGCGCCAGGAAACAACGTTCGAGGATTTCATGGCAGGGATGAAAAAGATCGGTGTGGAATTACCCGTCCAGGATCTTGATGAGCTGGCCCGCTTTACTCTGGCTGGTATCCGGGCTGAGGACTTTGTCATCATGATCGGTCGTGAGGGCATGGAAGCTCAACTTAATGAGCGGGCGGCGAAACTGGCCCGCGGAGAGTGCCCGATTGAGCTGCAGCAATGGGAAATGTAGCGGTCAACCAAAATATGAGAAAGACAAAACTAAAAAGGAATCGATATGACTGAAGCTCCTCAAATGAATGCGGGAGATATCTCTTTCTGGCCCATTCTGAAAATAGATTACCCGACGGACCCGGATAAACTCGCGCAATTACTGCCACCGGGCATTGATCCCAGTGATACGGCGAACGTGCACCTGTCCATCTATTGCTTCCCCGTGCCCGATGAACCTGAGTACGGGTGTCTGATTACGGTTGATGCTGATTACCAGGGGCAGAAAGGTTACTACGCCATCTGTTACAACATCGATCAGGAATCTGCGGTTCATACCAGCCGGGATGCTACCGGTCAGCCCAAATACCTAGGAGAGATTGATTATTTCCTCATGGGCGACAATGTGACCGCGCGGGTTCGGCACCAGGGCTATACATTCATCGAGTATGAAGGCAAGAAAACGGGTGCTATGGATTACGATGCCTGGCAGGAGAACGAGTGGTGGGTCAAGGTCTCAAAAGCCTGCAATGGTGGAGAAAAAGAGTATGACTTTCCGCCCCACCTGGTGCACGTCAAGGCGGGTTATCAGCCCGTCCATGTAGAAAGTCTCGCGGGTGAACTGACGTTGCGCGACAGCCCCTGGGATCCAGTGACGGAATATCTTCCGATACGAGGTGAGGTGACCGCCAGGCTATCGCAGGCCATGCCGACTGAGCGTACTATCGCGTTGTCAGATGAGTTGGATGGGGATGCATTCTGGCCGTTCGTGGATACGATCAGTGGATCTCGCTGGCCTGGGTTCATGGGTGGCCCTAAACGGCAGTTGAGACTCTAAGCGCTGTGTCAGGTAACGCTATGTCAGGTAGGTCGCATGTGCGGTTCCTGGGCAGGCTGTCCTTCGGAATAGGCTCCTACGCCGAGGGTATCAAGAATGGTGCCTTTAACTATTTCCTGCTGTTTTATTACAACCAGGTGTTGGGACTGTCCGGCAGTCTGACCGGCGCTGCGCTTGCCATAGCATTGATTGCTGATGCGGTTACGGACCCGGTGGTCGGCTCCATTTCTGATCGCCATCAATCGCGAATTGGTTGGGGCAGGCGGCATCCGTTCATGTATGGCGCTGCTATTCCTTTCGGTATTGTCTTCTATCTGCTGTTTGTTCCGCCGGAGGGGTTGAGCCAGTTGGCGCTGTTTTCCTGGTTGGTCGTTCTCGCTGTTTCGTGCAGGGTGGCACTGTCAGTCTATTCGGTACCCCACATGACATTGGCAGCGGAGTTAACGCCTGACTATGATGAGAGAACCGTGCTGTCGGCCTTCCGGTCCTTTCTGTCGATCACCGGTGCGGTCAGTGTTGTGCTTATCGGCTATACGGTGTTCTTTCCGGATAACGGTCAGCTGGACCCGTCTAACTACCCGGCGTTCGCACTGACTGCAGGATTCGCGATGGCTCTGTCGATACTTGTTTCCGCTGCCGTCACACACAGCTATATTCCAAGCCTGCAGCAGCCCGCCCAGGAGGCTCCGGCCTTCAGCTTACGGCGGGTCGCGGGAGAATTCATGGATGCCTGCAGAGTACGGGCGTTTAAGTTTCTGCTACTGGCCCTGCTGTCTAACGCTGCACTGCAAGGGATACTTGCGTCCATCGCTGTTTATATCATGACCTTCTTTTTTCAGTTTGAAGGCTCGCAGATAGGGTTGGGTTTGTCTCTGGGTATGGCTGGAGGTGTCACGGGAGCGCTGATCTGTTCACCCATCGCGGAGCGAATCGGTAGCAAACGCAATGGTCTGATACTCGGATTCCTCTGGTTTGCGGGGTTCACCTCCTTTACGGTTAACCTGCGGATACTTGGTCTGGCACCTGAAAATGGAGATCCTCTCTTGTTTCCTATGGTTGCGATAATTGGAGGCATCGGAGGTATCGGGATGGGCTTCATCCACGTGCTGGGAACAGCCATGATTGCCGATGTGACGGATGAGCATGAGCGGCTCCACGGTGAACGACAGGAAGGCATTTACTACAGCGCGATATCATTTACCGGGAAGGCCACCTCGGGGCTGGGTGCGATGATCGCCGGTTTTGCCATTGATCTTGTCGGCTTGAATCCGAATGCTGACCCTCTGCAGGCGCCGCAAGCCGCAATCGACGGTCTTGGGCTGTTGTACGGTCCGGGTGTCATGGTGTTCTGTCTGATTCCCATTGCGCTGATCTGGCGTTATGACATAGATAGGGAGCGACACCGCCAGATCCGAGACGAAATTTCAGCAGCACGAGCGGGTGCCGGAACGTGAGGTGTTACCATGAGTACTTATAGGGAGAAATACTATGTCTGATCGAGTTCTGGTTGTTTCAACCGATTGCCACGCGGGTCTGCGGATTGCTGATTACAAACCGTATGTCGAAACCAAGTATCACGAGATGCTCGATATGGCAGTGCCCATTACCGAAGAGATGATGGACAAGTCTGAATCACTGTTCCTGATCAAGGAAATCAATGACGCCTGGCGGGCACCGATTGAGAAAGAGCTCACCGGTGCTTGGGATTACCAGGAACGGCTCAATATGCTCGAAGGCGATGGAATCGCTGCAGAGATTATCTTCCCGGATGGTATAACGGAGAAGAACACGCCGCCGTTTGGTGCGGGGCTGGGTTTGTCGCCGAAAGATATGGTGCCTGAGCTGCAATGGGCCGGAGCCATGGCACACAATCGCTGGTTGTCTGAGCTTTGTGCCAACGATCCCGCCAGGCATATCGGCGTTGCATCGATACCCCTGCTCTGGGATGTTGACGAAGCTGTCACTGCTGTCCGTTGGGCCGCGGAGAATGGCCTGACTGCAGTCATGTTGCCGACACTCTGGTATGACCAGGCTCCCTATCACGATGTCAAGTATGATCCATTCTGGGAAGCCTGTGAGGACCTGGGCATTATCATCCATTTTCATTCGGGGCCGGCGCCCCACGC
>CAXPUI010000570.1:0-3789 GCA_964220205.1 Candidatus Allofontibacter communis
GCTCAAGGAGATCATCGAAGCAAAACTAAGGACGATCACAGAGCTCGACAAACTCGGCGTCAGCACTGACGCTGACAAGGAAGACCTCATAGGACGCCTGGACCGCTTCGCCACCGATCTCTCGGGACATCTGCAGCTCGTTGAAAGCAACCTGAAGGCCATCGAGATCAGCAGCGAGAGCAACACCCTGTCCGCCGAACTGAAAGCGGAAACACATGCATTGAATATCCGTCGCGAGTCACTGTTATCTTCCCTCAACATGCTGGTTCACAGCATGAACAGTCTGGGAGTCGATGCACGAGAATACCGACAGCTACTCTTGGAAACCGGACAGGTAACGACGGACCTGTTCGATCCGGACATTGTCATTGGCCTGCTCACTAAACAGCTGAAAAGACTGGCTGGCTGGATATCTGACAACGCAGGTGCTTTTGCCGCCAAGCTGGTGGTCTTCGTGCTCATCCTCGCTGTCTTCCGGGTCATTGCTCGAATCGCAAATTACCTGATGCGTAGAAGCTTCGAAAGCCAGACCGTGCAGGTATCCATGCTCATGCAGAACATGCTGCTCGGGCTTTCATCAAAAGGCATCATGTTCCTTGGCCTGCTATTTGCGCTGGGCCAGATGGGTGTTGAAATTACCGCACTACTTACCGGCCTTGGTATTGCAGGGTTTATTGTCGGCTTCGCTTTACAGGACTCACTGGCCAATTTCGTCGCCGGGCTGATGATTCTTGGTTATCGACCCTTTGATGTCGGTGACACCATTGAAGCTGGGGGGGTCTTCGGCTCTGTCAGCAAGATGAGCATGGTTTCAACAACTATACTGACATTCGACAACCAGACCCTGATCGTACCTAACAACAAACTGTGGGGCGACGTGATCAAAAACATCACCCTCCAGCATGAACGACGCATTGACCTCGAGTTCCACGTGGGTCTGAATGAAGATGTTGGCAAGGTCAGACATCTCATCCATGAGGTCCTGCAGGGTGTCGAAGAACTCCTTGATAACCCTACACCCTCAATTGAATTTAACGAACTGACGCCCTACTCCATGGTGATCGTGGTCCGCCCCTGGGTAAGCCGTGAAGTCTACTGGCCAGTGCGCTGGCGATTGCTCCGGGAGATTAAGCAGGCACTGGACGACGCAGGCATTGAAATTCCCCGGCTCAACCAGGGTGTGGTGATTCAGGCCTGAAAAGGCAAGGACGCATACGACGAGCATTCCTCGGACAGCGCGAAAACACTAAAGCTCCGCAACGATCAGGCAAGCTGAACCCATGGCGCGCCTATCCATTCGGCATTACACTGAATAATTCTCTCTGGTTCGGAGGTGCTGGTAATGGATCGTTTTCAAGGTAAGACAGCAGTTATAACAGGCGGTGCGAGCGGCATAGGCAGGGCTCTGGCAGACCGTTTCGCTGCTGAACGCATGAATGTGGTGCTTGCAGATATCGAGGAAGATGCCCTCGCAGCTGCCGTCAAAGAAATGGAAGACCTGCAACACTCGGTTATGGGTATTGTTACCGATACCATGCGCAGGCAATCGATTGAAGAATTGCTCGACAAAACCGTCGCCCAGTTCGGTAACGTCCATATCCTCTGCAACAATGCGGGGATAGCCGCCGGTAACCCCCGTCGCCTTGGTGTCTGGGACCTGCCCGACTCCGACTGGGAGTGGACCCTGGGAGTTAACTTCTACGGCGTCCTCTATGGCATCCAGGTTTTTGTCCCCCATATGCTTGAACACGGCGAATCCGCTCACATCGTCAACACTGCCTCGCTCGCCGGTGTATTGCCCGGTGGCGGTCCCTACGGTGTTTCCAAACATGCTGTACTGTCCCTCACCGAAGGACTGAAAGGCGACTTACTGAGCCACCAGACCCACATCAGTGCCTCGGTACTTTGCCCCGGGTTCGTCGCAACCAATATCGCTGATGCCGAACGCAATCGGCCCTCCGACATGGGCAGCCCTGCTGCAACAGGTGAGGACGCGGGAGTAGTCCGCGACCTTCTCGCCAACGGCAAAGCGCCAGCGGAAGTAGCAGACATCGTTTTTGAGGCGATCCAGCAAGATCGATTCTACGTTCTGCCCCACCCTGGCTGGGATGACACTGTCAGGAACCGGGTTGAAGCAATCCTGGGCCGGGAGGGGTTGCCTTCGCTTGACATGGAGGGGCTGATGAAACGCAGAATGGCGGGAGAGGACATCTAGGCTATCTCCACCTCTTCACCTTCCTGCGGTTTAGCAGTACATTATTCCAGCCACATCCCAGCCACAATCCAGCCACCAACCGTCATCCAATTGAGGATAGTCATGAAAAATTCAGTGAAGTTAATAGCCGTTTCAATAATCGTGGTAATCGCTTCCGCCTGTGCACCTGCAGATCGGGAAACAGCCGTTGTCGAGGCGACGCGTGCTGGCTATATGACCTTTCAGAGCGGCGACATGGCCGCCTGGGCAGAAACCCAAGCCGATGACGTCGTCTGGACCATACCGGCAGGCTTCCCCTATTCCGGCACCTACACAGGTGCACAATCCGTGATCGACAATGTCTTCACACCCATCATGGCCCTGTGGCCTGACTTCCAGGTGGAAGTGCTGAGTTATCAAGCGTCGGGAAACACCGTATTTATCAGGACAAAATTGCAGGCCGGAGGGGAGTCGCTTGATTCACTGCATGTGGCTGTCATCGAAGACGGCAAGTACGCGAGCTTCCAGACTTTTGACAATGCCAGCATCATGATGCGAACCGCACTGTCAATTGATACACAAGGCCTCAGCAACCCGGATCACGCGTCGGCGGAATGGCAGATCGCCGCCTATACCTCGGCCGCTCCTGCTTATCTCGGGAACTTCGCGACCGTCATGGGCGGGAATGGCGAAGTAATAAGGGAAGGGAGTAATGGCTGGACCTGCCTGTCTCTGAACCCGCGGCCTTTCCCGGAGACGGGCTGGCAGGATGAACACGATGCCATGCCAGGTTGTGGTGATGCGGAGGGCATGAAGTGGATGCAAGCGGCCCTTTCGGGCACAAAACCGGACCTGGAGCGGGATACGTTCATCTGGATGCTTCATGGTGACGTCGGAGAAGACAACACCAAGATGGGTGTACTGAGCCAGGCAGAATCGACGCCGGGTGAATGGATCGAGTCAGGACCTCACCTCATGCTGATGCCCAAGGACCCGTCTACCCTGGAAAAATTCCACGCTAATTTCACAACCGGCGAGCCCTACGTCATGATGCCAGGGTCGGACTATGCCCATCTGATGATTCCCCTGACGGGTTACTATGACTACCAGCCATCATCCTCTCCCTTATCTGAAAGCAAGACTGACTGAAAGCCAGCACACAGTCTGTCTACTGGACGCGGGTAGATAACGACGGCGATAAGTGCAGCAATTCCCAGCAATCGCAACCCGGCCTACTGGCCGGGTCCTGGGATTTCGGTCGCTTCATAGAAGTTGGCAGATACGCTTTTAGGTGGGTGTGCGCCCATGGCCTGTTGGAACGCAGCCATGTGCGGCTCCCTGAAGTGAGCCTCGAGGTCTGCCATGGATGCCCACTGTTCCGTAATTCGAATTTTCGTCGGGTCATTAAGCTCAACTGAAAAGGTATAGTCATGACAGCCAGCCTCTGCGCGACTCTGGACCTCCATTTCAGCAATAGCCTCTCGCATCGCTTCAATATTCTCAGGCGTGGTTTCGATAATAGCGTTGACAACGATCATAGTCCCTCTCTGTGTGATGATTTACCGACACTCTATAGGATAATCCATCACGATGCC
>CAXPUI010000571.1:0-5478 GCA_964220205.1 Candidatus Allofontibacter communis
CACCAGGCCCGTCCAATCCTGTTTTCCCGGGAATTGCCACTGCGGACTCAGTTTGAGAAGGGTCAGCCAGGAGTGGCTGAGCACCGATAGAACCTGCCGATGCTGACGGTGGCAGCGAGGTCGCTGCAACCCGCCCATGTACTGGTAGTGCTTCCCGAAGACTGATATCGATGGCCGATAACGGCAATTTTTCGTTTTCAGGCGGCAGCTTCTGCCACCCGAACTGAGTGCCTGTGGCAGATTCCGGAGCCAGACCGCGCAATGCAGATGATTCTTGTCCCTGGGCAGCAAACACCGGGACCGCATCCGTTGAGGATTCCGAAGAATTCAGCTCATACTCACTATCTAGTTGATTCTGGGTTACTTTTTCCCTGCTATCCCCGTCCAGAGCGAGCATGGAAGAAAATTCTATTGCCTGAGCAGGCGACTCACTCCCCTTCTGCAACGCATCATCGTGCAATAACGCAGGGCCAGAACCTGTGATTAGCATTTCTTTCATAGATAAAATTTCACTATTTGCATCGTGTTGCGCTCAATCGCAAAGCGTTAATTGGCAGTTCACTGCATTTTCCATGACTTGAAAAGCACTTTTCGTGCCAAAACCTGAGAAACCACCTGCGGTCAATAAACCTGACTCAGGTCCGCGCGGGACGCAAAAACATCGTCCAGCTTTTTCTCAGCGTGCTTTCGCTCTTGTTTGACTTCATTTCGCCTGTGCCGGTTTATCAGCTTATGCAGGGAATCGCAGCGCTGATGTTTCCTCTGCCAGAGATCACGACTTTTACTAAGGTTATTGGCTGCGTTTTCAATCTGCTGTTGCTGCCGTTGCAAGGCTTCTTCAATAGAAGAGAGAAAGCTCAGCAGGTTGTTGAGCATCTCCGGTGTCGACTGGCCGGATCGTGCAATCGCCAGTTTTTCGAGATAGTGCTGCTTATGGACCTTCAACTGACCATGCATTGCATGCGCTGCTTCATATTCCTGTTTGCACTGCTGCATCAGGGCCCCGGCCTGCTCCTGCTGAAGCTGCTCAATTTCGAGCAGTTTTTGTAATCGGTTACTCTGCTGCATGGCTGTCATCACTCCTTAGCATGCTGAAACGTTCCTGTTGTAATGCAAGCAGCGACTGGTAACTATCCTCCAGACTGACGCTCTCGCCGATATCCTGCTGCAAAAAATCAAGCAGCTGAGGCCGCATGGCAACCGCTGCATCAATCGCCGGATCTGATCCCTGGCTATACGCGCCAACATTGATGAGATCCTGGTTCTGGGTATAAGCCGACATTAATTTCTGGAACTCCCTGGCCGCTGACTGATGATCAGCACCGGTTATCTGGGTCATCAGTCTGCTGACGGATGACTCGACATCAATGGCGGGATAATGCCCCGTATCTGCGAGACTCCTGGAGAGGACGATGTGACCATCCAGTATGGCTCGCGCTGCATCCACGATTGGATCGTCCTGGTCATCTCCTTCGGCCAGCACGGTATAAATCGCTGTAATTGAACCACTACCCTCATCTCCGTTACCTGCCCGCTCAACCAGTTGGGGCAGTTTGGCGAAGACCGAGGGGGGATAGCCCCTCGCCACCGGCATTTCGCCGACACTCAGCGCTATTTCCCTCTGAGCCTGAGCAAATCGGGTCAGGGAGTCCATGAGCAGCAACACGTTCTTGCCCTGCTCTCTGAAATGTTCCGCGATCGCTGTAGCGCGCATCGCACCATGCAGGCGAGATAGAGGCGCAGAGTCTGCGGGAGTTGCCACCACGACAGCACGCTTTAGTCCCTCAGCACCCAGAGTCTGCTGGATGAAATCTCTGACTTCCCGGCTCCGTTCACCAATAAGTCCGACAACAACAACATCAGCCTTGGTATGTCGCGTCATCTGGCCCAGGAGTGTACTTTTCCCTACACCACTCCCAGCAAACAGTCCTAGGCGCTGACCACGTCCTATGGTCAACAAGGCATTGATGGACCGGATACCGACATCAAGCGGCTCATTGATTGAGCGCTTGGCCATGGGGTTAAGCGGCGTCCCCGATAACGGAATTAGACTTTCAAGTTCCAGCTTACCGGCACCATCAAGCGGCTTACCGGCGCCATCGATGACACGACCCAGCAGGCCTGCACCCACTTCCGCGGTCTGGCTATAAGGTATCGGCACCACACGTGCCTCCGGCGTTAAACCGGCGCCAATAGTAATCGGCATGAGGAAAACCTTGTCCTCCTCAAAACCAACGACCTCCGCTTCCACCGGCGATCCCTTCGGCGGCAGAATCTGACATCGACCACCAACAGGAGCACGGCACCCGACCGCTTCCAGGCGCATGCCAACCACCTTGCTCAGCCGACCTGCGAGCTGGTATTGAACTGGCTCAAGGCGTTCCGACAACTCGCTTAAACGATCGCACAAGGCAAGGGACCCGGACGAACGATGCCCTATGACCGATTCATTACTCATCGGACACAATCTCTTTCTGGTCAGCCTGATGGACAATGTCCTAGCCTCTTCCAGTAACAACGCGGCTATGGAAGAGTTGCCTGACTGCACGCGACAATCGCCTGGCATCAGGTCAACATCATGCCGGAGTTGCCAGTCATGCGGGAGGTCCTGGTATTCTTCATTGTCCAGGTGATGTTGTACGACCTCATAATCAGCCGCAGATACAAAGAGACAGGTATTGCCCTCTGAATCAGGCAAACGATTTGCAACATCAAGAATACGCTCTATCAGCAGGGATTCATTTACCGCAAGTTCAGCGCGAACCATGTTCGCCGCTATCCTTGCCGCAAATTGCACAATCGACGCAGCGAGTTCACCTTCCATCTTCCTGATGGGCTCCTGAACTGCGGTAAGCAGTTGATTGATAGATCCAACAGCCGCAGCCAGCTGCGCCTGTCCCTGTTTCTCACCTTCTGCGCGACCCTCCGCAAAACCTTCTTCATAAGCGGCCTGTCTCACCGCTTCCGGGTCCAGCTGAGCCACCGAAGAAACCTGCTCTTCCTGTAATTCAGGTCCCTGCCAGGTGATAAGGTTGGCGTTCGGTTCAGACATATTCCTCTTTTCCCTTACCCATGATCACTATGTCTCCTTCTTCCGCGAGTTTCTGGGAAATCGTAATAATCTCCTTCTGCGCCTCTTCAACTTCCTTCAACCTGACAGGGCCCTTCAGCTCAAGTTCTTCCAGAAGGATTTCACCCTGTTGTTTTGACATACCCTTGAGGAATTTCTGCAACATTTCATCAGACGCGCCTTTGAGGGCAATGACCTTCTTATCGTCATCTATGTCCCGACACAGTCGCTGCATATCCATGTCACTTACCATTAACAGATCCTCGAAGATGAACATCTTTTCACGAATCTCAAGAGCCCTGTCCTCATCTTCTTCACCGATTTTCTCCAACACAGAAGTCTCGATATCAGAGTCAAGAAAACCAAGGATATTGGCAGCCACTGACACCCCCTCTACCTTGGAAGAAGGAGTCAGCGCCTGCTCTTCTAACTGTGCCTGGACGATTTCATCCAGTTCAGCGAGCGCCTGAGGCTGAATCTGGTCCAGCTTTGCTATACGCATGATGATGTCCGGAATCACTTCAGCAGGCAGCAGGTTAAGGACTTCAGCTGCATGATCACCATCGAGTGAAGACAACATGATGGCGCAAATCTGGGGATGCTCATCACGTAACAGCGCTGCCACCGACTCCGTATCCATCCACTTCAGTGAATCAAGACCTGCAGAATTATCAGAACCCTTGAGAATACGATTGATCATTCGACTGCCACGACTCTCACCCAACGCTTCCGTCAGGGTGCGTTTGACGTAGTTCGTGGGGCTCATCCCCATTGACGTGACCTCAAGCGCCACATTCAGAAAATTATCGACGACGCCATTCAAACCATCTTTGTCGATGGCCGTGATTTCAGTCATTGCTTTACCGACTGCCTGAACCTCCCTGGGTTCGAGGTATTTCAGCACGTTGGCCGCTGTCTCTTCACCCAGGCTGAGCAGCAGCACTGCCGCCTGTTGTGAACCCGTTAAATCAGATTTTGTATCAGGCATCTTCACCCACCCATGATTTGATCACGCTCGCGACGCGCGTCGGATCCTCATTGACCATTGTTCTGGCGCGACTCAGTTTCTGCTCGTAGGTCTGCTGCGGCGCTGCCATCATCTCGCCGTCAGGGCCCTGGAAGGCCAGGTTGTGTTCCTGCAGACGCAGGGCCTGCTGCTTCTCAACGGCTCGCGCACTCGATTCAGCAAGGTTTCTTAAAGCCGGTCGCAACACTGTCAATATAAGGACAAGCAAGGCAACGAAACCCGCCAGCATCTTGCCGCCCTGCATGACCATAGGCGAGTCGAGGATAGACGTTTCAGCCGGGATCACAGCCTCCGGGACAGCAAAAGGCATGTTAGATACGGTGACGGTGTCACCTCGGTCAGGATCAAAACCAACGGCTTCTTTTACCAGGTTTTCAATATTCACCAACTCTTCAGGCGTCAAGGCCACCGGTTCCAGGGAAATCCCGTCTTCACCCGGTACCATCTTGTTATCCAGCACCACGGCAATCGCTAAACGTTCCACATTGCCGGAACCCTGCTTGACATGGCGAACAACGCGATCCAGTTCATAGTTCCTTGAGGTTCGAACAGATCGCCTGGTGGGCGTTGCCTGATCGGCATCGGCTTCATTCTGGGCTGCATCACCAGGTTCGGGTGGTGCTGCAGTTAGCGCTCCCCCTACTCCACCAGTTTGAGCCCGCATATTCTGCTCTTCGTAAGTCTGTTCGCTGCGGACTGATGCAGGATTATCAGTGTATTGCTCTTCCGTGCGTTCCTCGGCGGTAAAGTCCACCTCAGCTGTGACCTGCACCCGCACTTTATCCGAACCGAGAATCGGGATCAGCATGTCATTAATCCGCTGCATATAGCTGTCTTCTATCTGTCGCCTGAAACGGAACTGTTCGTTACTGAGCATGAGATCCGGGGAACTGCTACGCGAGGAAAGCAGATTGCCTCGCTGATCAACCAGGGTGACACCCTCGGGTTCAAGATCGGTTACGCTGGACGCAACCAGGTAGACGATACCGGCAACCTGGCCTTCACCGAGGATCCGCCCCGGGTGCATCCCGACCACGACGGAGGCATTCGGTTTTGACCGGCTCCGCATGAATGCAGACTGTTTGGGTATGGCGAGGTGGACACGGGCGGTCTCAACACTGTCCAGCGCCTGTATCGAGAGCGCGAGTTCTTCCTCCAGGGCTCGATTAAATCGCGCAGATTCGATAAACGAACTGGTACCGAGCGACTGCTCGTCCTGAAGGATATCAAAACCCCGAGCACTACTACGCGGTAAACCGGCGCTTGCAAGTCGCATCCTGACCTGGTGGATCTCACCCGCCGCAACAGAAACAGTTCCGCTGTTCGGATCGTAGACATAATCCACTTGACTCTGATCCAGTTGCCCGATGATCTGAGAAGC
>CAXPUI010000572.1:0-4532 GCA_964220205.1 Candidatus Allofontibacter communis
CATTGGTTGATCATCACAAAACAGCCCAACAGGGATCAGTGCCAGAAGCACCAACAATGACGCCAGCGCAAACAGGTACTGCACAGGCATCATGCCAAACACGACCTGCCCCGAGGCCATCCCAAGGAGTGAGACAAGCAGGTAAACAGAAATCAGCCGTCCCCGCTGGCCATTCGGTGCGTAGTCATTAATCCAACTTTCCGCGGTGGTATAAATCGCCGCGAGGCACCAGCCACTCAACATCCGGAGAACGACCCAGGCACCGAACTGCTGCAAATCTCTCAGCAGCAGGATACAGGCTGCAGTTACCCCCGTGAGAACAAGGAAAACTCTCACATGCCCCACCCGGAACAGTAGTTTAGGTACGGTCAAGCAACCGATCACGAAGCCAAGAAAATAAGCAGAGCCCAGCAGACCCAACCGCTCCTCGGACCAGCCTTGCTGACTGGCAAAGACCGGCACAAGCGTCTGTGAAAGCCCATGACCGGCGAACAGCAAACCGAGAGACACAAACAATTGTCTGATACTTGCAGGCATGGACTGACCGATATAACCCAGATTTTGAGGCGCGCATTTTAGGAATCTCGCCCTTGTTGTAAATACAATTTAGAGACTCAAGTACCAGTGGTCGCTTCTGGAACAGGAAATGGATTTTCCGCGACAGCTTGGGCAAGTAAATACCCTTACCGTTACCGCCACGGCTGACGGACTGGTGGTTGCGGTGGGTGAACCTCATGTGGTCGGAAGAGAGGGGATAAAACCAGACGCTGTTGTTCTGGACGTCGGCTTTAACCCTGTAAGAATAAACAGTAAAACCAAGTCGCTGGGGGAGGTCGATCTCGGAAACGCCAAAGATATTGCTGGAGCCCTATCGCCGGTAACGGGGGTATCGGCTCGATGACCATCGCCTGACTGATGCAGAATGCCCTGTATGCCGCAGAAGCACAGACCATTCGCGCATACCCTTCACTTGATCCCAGCCCCAAACCGACGGCCTGAACACAGAATGCTATGGTCTTGGTAGAAACCAGCTGAATTTACAAGCCGCACCGGAGTCCGGTTGATACCGGACTCCGATGCGATCCATTCCATCAATAAACAACAGTCTCTGTGCTGGAACAGTTATTACTGCCGGCCTCACACACCTGATAACTATAACTACCGCCACCTTTATTGCCGGTGAAGTCCTGGTAGCTGCCATCGTTCGCTGTTGTTACCAGCAAAACACCTCCTCTATAGATATCGACGCTGCTACCGCTCGCACCACTCCAATTGAGCGTTGGCGCATGTCGACCGCGGCTCTTAGTCCGCGAGACGGTCAGGCTGATTTCGTCAGCCGTTGCGGTTACCGTAACAGCTTGATCAACATCATCAGAGGCACCAGCGTCGTCAAATACAGTGAGACTGACAGTATAGGTATCCGCCGAGCTGAAGTTATGCGATACGACCGCACCAGAACCTGAGCCGTCGCCACCGAAATCCCAACTGTAGCTGACGACACTGCCATCCGAATCACTGCTGTCACTGCCATCAAAATCACAACTGAGATCATTACAATTAAAGGTAAAGCTGGCTGTCGGTGGCTGATTAGTAGTGGCTTCGGTAACGGTAACCTGCTGGACATCGGCACCCGTTGCCCCTTCATTGTCGGTAACGGTAAGACTGACACTGTAAGTGTTAGCCGCGCTGAAACTATGAGACGTCGTCACGCCAGAGCCCGTTCCATCTCCTCCGAAGTTCCAACTGTAACTGGTGATGCTCCCATCTAGGTCAGCACTACCGCTCGCATCAAAGTTACATGCCAGTTCAGAACAACTGTAGGCAAAACTGGCATTAGGCGACTGATTACCACCACCGCCACTCGCATAAGTCGGGGCAGCAATGGCTGCATTAAAACCATTAACGCGAGGGGTAACCCTGCCATTCTTTGGATCAGTTACGTTATCGCCCGTCTCCGTCAGCAGTGCTCGCATATTCGACGGTGCTATCGTAGCCGCCCCTGCCGAACCGACTGCGAGCGCCGCCACCCCAGAGACAAATGGAGTCGCTGAAGAAGTTCCACCAAAGCAATCTGTTGTACCGCCTCCTGGTGCCGCCGTCAGCGCACAGGTTGCTGGTGCAGTAACGTCAAGGAAGCTGGCACTATTGGAATAAACGATCACGTTGTCTGCAAAAGCGTCCTCAAAGTAAGCACGATAACCGTTCGGACAACCCGGGTTACGCGAACCTCGTCGACAGGACTGCCTAGAGATACACCATCCAACCTCACCCAGAGGCTCGTCGTATACTGCGCCGACACTGATAACATCTGAAAAACAGGCAGGACGACTCATCGCATCACAGAGCCCATCATTGCCAGAGGCAGCTATGACCGTTATGCCAGCATCATTTGCGTTCCTAATGGCATTGAAATAGATCGAGCTAGAACCATCGCAGTTACTCTCTGAACTATAAGAGCCTCCACCAAGACTCATTGAAATCACATTGATGCCATAAAGCGCCTGGTTAGCCGTAGCCCAATCAATCGCCCCGACAATATCTCCATCCAGTGACGCTGAGCCGCAGATGCTTGAACTCTGGATTTTAAGGAACACAATATTTGCGTCGGGCGCTACGCCGACAGAACCGGCACCGTTTCCAGCGGCGACACCTGCTACGGCTGTACCATGACTCTGGCCAGCGCAATCATTGCTGAAATCCCCGTCAAAGTCAGCGAAGTCGTATCCGCCGAGCACCTTGCCACCTGCAAAAGCGCCATGAGCAGTATCAAGCCCATCATCAATAATCGCGATCGTTGCTCCCACCCCGGTGTTTCCGGAACCCTGCGCCAGATCCACATCCGTCAAGGGGAAACTCTGGGGATAGTGTTTTTCATGAACAGGCATCTCTTCGATAAGCGTCACATCACCTCTTTTGGTCAGAGCGATGATCTGTCCTTTGGTCAGGTTGGCCGAAAATCCAAACAATGTCTGGTAACGGGCCATAACACCCAGGCCTTTGCCATTATTGGCATTGCTGAAGGCACCAATGACTCGCCCCTGCGCATCGGCGATCGCCTGGGCCCTGGCTTTACCCGCGGGAATCTTTGCTTCTAGACTGACTATGACGCGAACTCGCTCGTCATCCGAAGCAGCATTAACCCAGTCGCCCAGATCACTTGTGACCTTTTCAGCATTACCGCCTGACTGGGCCCAATCGGGTGGTGCAGCGTGAATTGCGAATGAAAACAGAACTGCGGCCACTAGGGCCATTTTTGATGGTTTCATAAGACTCTTCCCTGAGTATCAAGATTATTATGCGGCTACGACCTCTCTGATCGAGGCACTTCCACTGACATGATCAAAATTTTGACTGCCGCAGCCTATTTTTTTTTAACTATACGCCCGCAATCAGGCAATGTGAAAGCCTTTTAAACTAGAGCGACGAATGGCGACCCTGGTTATAGCGCGCCGCGCTGGAATCGCTCGGAACAGCACCTTTGTCATCCTGCAGAGTCGTAGCACCAAACATTCGATGCTGGGTTTCCTCCCGCAGTGCCTGGAGTTCAGCCTGCAGTGCCCGGCGCCCCTCTTCTGCCCTTGCATCATCCGGGTAGTAACTGAGTTCAGACTCCGGATCACCGGCCACCCGCGTGCCGATAAGCACCCGCGGCTGGGCGTAGTCGTAGGGCATTGCCCGATGGAGCAGCGCACGATTGTCCCAGATAAGGGTATCGCCAACCTGCCATCGATGGGAGTAAACCCTGGCAGGCTCCGAAACGACAAACTCAACTAATGAACGCAACAAGTTCCGGCTCTCATCTCTCGAAAAACCCGGAACGCCAAATGCATGACGGCCCACGAACAGGTTCCTGACGCCGGTCTCGGGGTGTGTCTTGACGAGTGGGCGCAGGTAAGCTTCACCGTGGTAAATCGAACCGGATCGCTGGAGCGGGAAGTCACCGAGGTCATTGGCCTGGGAATACTGGGTTGAATGATACGCTGCGAGGTCCTCAATCCTGGCACGCGTGCCTTCATCAAGGGCTGCATAGCCCGCACGCATATCCGCCAGCTCAGTATTTCCCCCTTCATCAGGCACCGTTACCGCCGACAGCATCGCGCACTTGGAACTGATAGGCCAATAGGTCGAATCCGTGTGCCAGGCTTCATTGCCAACATTGGTACGCATGCGCTGCGTCGTGAGTGGTATCACCTCACCATAACTGCCGTCTTCAAGCTTCTCCTGATTAGCCAATGGTAATGCCCCAAACTCGAGCTTCCCAAAGCGCTCACCAAATTGGATATTTTCCTGATCTGTCAAATGCTGATCGGGAAAGATCAGAAAACCGTATTCAAGAAAAGCCGAATGGATAATCGCAAACTCTGTCTCGGTCAAATCCGGTAAACGAGGACCCGTAACGACTGCGCCAAACGTTTTGTCCGGAACCGACTTGATGCTTATCTCAACCATGGATAACCCCTCCAGTGCTTCAATCAGCTATGGATGACAATGGATAGCTTTCCTCTGACCTGATGCTGCGATCAAGCGAGAAG
>CAXPUI010000573.1:0-15715 GCA_964220205.1 Candidatus Allofontibacter communis
GGTAGAACGCAACGACGAAGACACCCGTAGGCACCGCACCGTAAAGGATTCCCAGCCAGAACAATTCATCAGGACCATTCGTCACCCCGAGCGCGGCGGAGTATCCCAGCGCAGCCAGTATCGGTAACGACAGGCCACCAAAGGAGGCAGCGCACTTCGTAACAAAGCCAAGAATGGCAAAATAGCTCGCTGGGCGAGCCGACCCCGATCGCAGCGTATCAAGGTCGACTACATCAGCTAGCATTGCTCGCGGGAGATAAGCAACACCCCCGAAGCAGAAACCCTTCAACCCAAACAAGACATAGAACAAGGGACCAGGATTGTTCATCTGCGTCAGGACACCAAGAGATACAGCACCCACCAGGACCATGGCCGAAGCCAGTGAGACATGTTTACCAAATCGCCTGGCCAGCAGATCCCAGAACGGGATAGCCAGCAAACCAGCGGTGAAGTACAGGACGAGAGCTCGCCCGATGCCCGTCATCCCAATATAATCCTGCAGGAACAGCAGCGAGAGTGTGTTACGAAAGTTCTCCCCGCCTGCAATCAGTAACTCAATCATCAGCAGTCGGAAGAACAGCTTGTTCTGGAACATCCGTCCCACCCCTGCACGGAATGAGACGGGTGGTGCATTGTACGTCGGGACCTCCGGTACCTTGATGAGCACCAGTATGGCGGCAAGCGGCACCAGGACAACAACCACCAGCGAGATATTCGACAGTATGAAGCTGGCTTCCGTGCGCCCGAAGATTTCCTCAGAAAAGGCCACCATCGCTGCGGAAGCAATGAGCCCGGTAAGCACATATTTTTCCCGCGCTGACTGAATCATGGTACGAGCATGATAGTCACTGGACAGCTCCACCCCCCAGGCAGCATAGGGCAAACCAAAGATGGTCGAAGCTGCTCGCATGAATATATAGAAGAAAGCGAGATATACCACGGTAATGCCAACCGTCGGATTCAACAGCATGAAAACAGCAAACAACCAGAGTGGAATACCAACGACGATCCAAGGACGCCTCCGACCCCAGCGAGTGTGCCAACGGTCACTGAAATGTCCCATCAACGGATCCGTGACCGCATCGAATATGGCCGCTACCGTGATAACCAGTCCAATCACTGTCAGGCTGATGCCCATTTCTGTGGAATAGAGCCTCGGGATATATGCACCCAGGGGATAACCGAGCATGGCGATCGGCAGGCTCAGTGAACCATAGATCCAGGCCTTTGAGCGCGTGACATTGGGTAGTTCGATTGAACCGGTCCGACTAGGCACTGCAGTCATTGAGAACTCCCGATGTGATGTGACGCAGTTTACCGACCCTGTCGGCTACCGGGGACAGAGGGACCTGGCATGTGTATACAAACCATTAGTGCCCCGCGAAAAACCGACGCGGATTGTTGACAAAGAGGTCTTCAATCGCACTGTCCCGAACACCCATTTCCTTCAGGTCGGGGATAACCTCGCGATTAATGTAAAGATAGGCATGATGATTTCCCCGCGCGAACTCATGCATATCCGGCATGGTGCCATCAGCATTTTCTTTCAGTACGGCCAGACAGATACAGTCATGAGAAGGACACAACCTGTCTCCGAAACCCTCGTCTATCAGTGTTTTCAGTGTCACCGTGCGCATATGCGGACTGACCAGCCGGCCTGGGTATCGATCAAGACCCAGATAACAACCCTGGTCGAGAATCCACTTCAGATACTCGATATCAGTCGTATCATTGGAATGGTCAATCTTCACGCGTGTCAGGTCGACACCCTCTTCCCGGAATATCTGAATCTGCCGGCGCGCGACCTGCCCCGTCGGGTAGGAGTGCACCATGATAGGCAGGCCAGTCTCACAGTGCGCGCGCGCAACTGCCCGAGTCATCACTTCCAGGGGCGGGGTAACGCTCTCAAAGTCCGCTGCACATTTTAAGATACCCGCCTTGATATCCGTGCCACGAAACCCTTCCTCGATATCACGAATGAATTCTCTGGCCATCTGGTTCGGTGAAACCCCGATCAGAAAACGGGGTACATCCAGCCACCAGCCCGTGACGTTAATGATGTTGACACCGGAGGCGGCAGAAACCGTACGCAATAACTCAGGTTTTCTGCCCAGATCAAAGGTGGTCGCATCAACGATAGTATCTATGCCGTTGGCCTTCGCTTCTTTCAGGGTAGCGATCGCTTTCGCTTCGCGCTCTTCTCCCAGAAGATCAGGGTATTGATCATAGAGACCACTGGCACTCACCATGACATGCTCATGCATCAGTGTGAAGCCAAGCTCATCCGGCGAGATGGACCCTGTAACGGTGTTGATACTATCCACACTTACCTCCTCGAAACGTCCTTTTCCTGACACGCCAACCACGTTCTTATCTGAACGCTATTGGCTACCGGGTTGCTCGGACCTGTGAGTCTCAGGCACCAGAATATCCGCTATCCAGCGGGTGTCCTCGTGATTATCGAACATGATACGAAATGTCATCGTCAGGGGCACAGCCAGCAGCATACCGACCGGACCCAGGATCCAGCCCCAAAAAACCAGGGAAACAAAAATCCAGACAAACCGGATCCCCAGCTGTTGACCCATGATTCTCGGTTCCAGGCCATTACTGATACCGAAATTAATGATCACGTACCCGACCATGACGGCAATAGCCGACAGCGGACCATTGAGCATAAGCGCCAGCAGGACCGCAGGTATAGCTGCAATAACAGAGCCAATGGTCGGGATAAAATTAAACAGGAACGCGATGAATCCCCAGAGGAACGGGTACTGGACATCCATCACTATGCACCATAGTGCGATGACCGCTCCCGTGAGCAGGCTAGTAAAGGTCTTAATCGCGAAATAGTGCTGCACAGTACGAATGATTTGACCGGAGGTCGACGCGCCTGTAGCCAGTGACCTCGGCAGGTCAATCAGAATGAATATGACCAGCAGCATGATCAGCAGGTAACTCGACAGGATTCCACCCAGAGCACCAAGCAACACCTGCATATAGGCCAGCAACGCCGTTGGGTCAAAGATTGCCTGCAGACTTTCAGGGGTGTAACCGAATTGCTGTAGCCACTGCGACGACTGCAACATCAGGCCATCAAGGCGCTCCTGGTAAATCGGCAACTGTTGATTGAACTGGACGATTGAACCACTGACCACCAATGGGATCAGCGATGAAATTCCCAGGAGCGCCAATACGACCAGCAGAACGGCCAACCATCTGGGCAGACCTTTTTCTGTCAGCCAGTACATGGGTTCAGTACAGACTACGGCGATAAACAGCGCCAGTAATCCCGGGACAAGTACACCCGAAGCAGCCCGCATAGCACCCAGGACGATAGCCCCGGCAGCTATCATTAGGAGGATTTTTTCCGGCTTAACAGAGTCGCCCATGTCCCCGTTTTTACGCCTAAGCCATGACTTTGTCTAGGAATTCCTCAATTGTGGCGCCTTCATCCAACAAAGCACAGACTGCGCCGACAAAAGGAGCCACCATGTCCCTGCTCGAAAAGAGTAACTTGAACATGCGTGCTGCCCGCACACCTTCGCTGACCATCACCATGTCAGCTTCAGCCTCCGCGAGTGTCTGCCCTCGTCCCAGTCGTTCACCCATTTCGCGATTTCGTCCATGAGGTGAAGTGGCTGTTACAAATAGATCACCGATACCTGCTGCCGACAATGCGGTGTCCGAATCAGCTCCCAACTGGGGCAAAAGCTTCACCGCTTCACGGTATCCAGCCGTAAAAACGGCGGCCTTCAGATTATCTCCTCCTCTACCATCATGCTTCAGACCATCAACAACCCCGCAGGCGAGAGCAATGACATTCTTAAAGGCCCCCCAGTACTCGGCACCCAGCGAATCTGTGCCAGCAGACAATTTCAGCGTGCTGGTGCTGAGGTCTGCCGCAATCTGTGCCGCCAGCGTAACGTCACGGCTGGTCACCAGTGCTGTCGTATAAACGCCGCGCGCCAGCTCCGGGGCAATAGTCGGCCCCATCATGACGCACAGCGGGCAGCTCAGACCCGCGGCATCCAGCTTCGACTCTATAACATCCGATATCATCTGATCACCTGGTGCCAGCCCCTTAGCAAGATCCAGCAGTACTTGATCACTGCGCAAATGTGGCACAACTTCATCCACCACATCCAGGACAACACCGGACGGCAGGGCCAGCACGATGACCTCAGCACCAGCCATCGTCCCTGCAATGTCCATGGATACGTTTATCCCGGCCAGCGATACATCGTTCAGGTACTTTTCATTAACTCCCGATGACCTGATACTCTCGTAGACTTCCTCTTCAACGGTCCACCCCCTGACATCGTGACCGGCCGCCAGCCAGTTGCGTGCCAGCGCAGTACCAAAATTACCCAGGCCCATCACTGCAATAGACTTCATTAAATACCTTCTGAAACTTCCGAAAACTGTTTATCGAGCCATTTGGTCAGTTCAGTCAGAACGACCTCTTTATTGGTTTCATTGAACATCTCATGTCGGCCACCGCTGTAATAGCAATGTTCGAGGTCCGCTATACCCCGACTCCGGTAGGCCGCAACCATGCGATCCAGGTCCAGACGATTCCCGTGTATCGGATCTTGCTCGCCCGCAAAAACATACATGGAGAGATCTGCAGGGATCTTCTCAATCGCACGTGTGTCCTGTGATACCGCTGCCCCCGCATACATATCGATCAATGACCCGATAGCGAGCACAAAACCGCAGCGATCGTCCGAAACATAAGCCTGAACCGCACTCTGATCTCGCGACAGCCATTCGTAACCCGTTGCATCCGGGCCCTCAAAAGATGAATTGGCGTTGCCGAACAGCGCTTTCTGCATAAGGTCACTGACGTCCCACGGATTCAGCCGCCAGGCTTCAAATTTCATGATCAACTGCCCGATGAAAGAGAACCGCTGCTGCTTGAATCCCGGTGACCCTGACAGGACCAGCGCATCAATACTTCTGCCGTATCGAGTTACGTACTGTTGAGACAACATAGCACCCATGCTGTGGCCCAGGAGGCAGGCATCAAGCTCCGGGTGCAAGCTTCTGCAGTGACGATTGAGTTCGTACAGGTCTGCCAGCGTCCGATTCCAGCCATCAGGCCCCATATAACCCAGATGCTCGCCTGCAGTTGCACCATGACCTCGATGATCGCTGGCATACACATGATAACCTGCTGCATTCAGCTGCCCGGCCACCCAGTCGTAGCGCTCGGCGTGTTCACCCATGCCGTGAGCTATCTGAACAAGTGCCTTGGGTTCAGCGGAGAGCCACGAATAAGACGCTATCTGATGGCCGTCACTGCCCTCCAAGAAAAAACGCTCCATAGACATTAGGACCTTCCGGATAAGAAAAAATTCATCATATCGCCGGAATTAATTCCGAACGCGCAGGGACCACCAGGGCTTTCCCGTAAAAATGCGAAACAACGTGACAGGATAATCACTGAGCGTATCGGGATCAGTTGCCAAAGCGATATCTCAGCTTAACAATAAATGAATCAACCAGCGGATCATCCAGTGTGTCTTGGAACAGGTCGACAAAACTGTCTTCTGCTCGATAGGGCAGCCGGTTACCGCGATTGTAAACCACATATAAATCCGTCAGAGGCGCAATTTCCCAGCGATACCTCAACTGCGTTGTCAGGATACTCACCGTAAAATCGTAGTCTGATCGTTCCCGAACAGCGGGCACCAGTTCCTCGCCATCAGACGGCACCGCATAGAAACCCTGTTCGTCGGCTCGAACTCCCACCCATTGGAGTGAGAATCGCAGCTGGTGTCGAGGTTTAATGAACCAGTCAACCTGCATGCTCGGTTGCCATTCAATACCATTATAAGCACCGAAGTTGTTACCTCCCTGATAAACCACCCAGCCATCCCGGCGCCTGTAATTAATGTCGGCATTGAAGATTACTCGGTCCGTGGGCCGGGCCGTCACGCCAATACGATAGATCTGCGTCCAGTCACCCAGATCCTCCTGTACCCCACCGGCGAGAAAGGTCCAGCTGAATATTTTACTGCTATCCGTATTCAACATGGTCTGCCACCAGATGCGATCCTCTGCCTTGTAGGTGCCATTTCCCCGTGAGTCGAGATCTTCATAGCGTTCAGGAAACCAGGCGAAACCGGTTCGGAGAGTATTGCGCCCGACTAACTCAACTGTATTGCGCCAGTAGACACCGCCATCAACCACCTGACCTTCGCTGACGTTTTCACGTCGTTCCAGGCTAATCGCGCCCCTGCTGCGTTTGACGAAGCCATCGGAATTGGGCAGCGCGTAGCGGAAGATGTATTGCAGCCCTCGAACGTCATTGCGCTGGAGGAAGCCCAGATCATTGATGTCCACGTCTTCATCGAAATAATCAAGGCGCAGGTGATGCTGGATCCTGCCACTGCGGGCGTAGTCAACATTCAGCATTGCCCCATTGCCCGAGAGGCCGTCCACGTCGCTATGGATAAGTTGCAGGTCCGACGACCAGAGCCCGTTCTGCTTGGCAAAGTGAACATCGACACCATGCACCGTCGCTTCATAGAGGGGGCCATCAACATTGGTGCCCAGATAGCCCAGGGCAAAGCGATCCCCAGCTGACTTCTCATAACTGAGTCGGACAATGCCAAAGTCACGACCGTCTTCCTTGATCAGCGTATCCTGGCCACTGGCATCAATGGCCCGCCATTCAACATCATCTTCGGCCACACCAAAGACACCATAACTGAATTGCCTGTTTTGTCCCGTTACCTTCAGGGCACCCAACAACTCTGTCGGGAGCCCGGTTTCACCGCGCTTCGGTGTAACTCCGTCAGGCACCTCTACCTGACGCGCTGTACCACCGATCCGACGTGTATTCAGCAACGATACCGGCGGGGTCATATAGTCGTACATGAAACTTCGCCTGGATGTCACCGCGAAGTCCTCGTTAGTCAACTCTCTCAGTATATTGCCCGCACTGGATCTTGGTGTTGTCTCGAAGACCTCATTACCTTCGAGAAAAAAGAGCCGTTTCTCCGGGAAGAACGTTTCACGTGCACTCAGATTCAACACCACGTCATCCGCTTCCACTGCCCCGAAGTCAGGATAAAGACTGGCTGTGAGCGCCGCTTCTGGCATGGGCTTCCAGGTAATATCGACACCCGCCCGAACATCATCATCATCGCGCGCCCTATCCGTGGTCGATGAAACAAAAGGGATTGCCGCCAACAGGGGACGAGGCTTAACGCCTTCGATCGACATGGTGTTCAACGCCGAGACAAACTGCGGTGACGAATAGGGATGACCTGGCCAGTAAAAGCGCTGATCCCTGAAGGCGACGGACCGATTCACTGCAAACCCGATCTTGCGCGAGCCTTGCTGGTCCGGCAGACTGAAAATAGACCAGGGGAAAAAGGTTTCGACGCTCCAGCCTGTCTCTGTCAACGCTGATTTGTAATACCAGGGACCATCCCAGTCACTGCTGAACCGGCGCTCCGGCAGGACCTTGCCATCCTGGATGGAATCGCCGAGCGCGACCCCGAACCAGTAAGCAAAAGTTCCCTGACCTCCGGGGTCCAGCGTAAAGCCCCAGCGATCACCTTCACTCAGCCAGTCCCGGCGAGACATGCGCATCTGGATGAGATCTGTCGGCTGCTCCATGACGCTGCTGACGTAAAGCCCCTGCTCCGTCGCCACGAACCGCGTCGCGGTCGGATAGTCAGATGGCTTGCCCAGGTCAGGGGTTGTAACAATCATCTGATCGAATGGCGGAACTCTCTGCCAGACGGGCTCGTCAACCACTCCGTCAATCGTTATATTGACCTCCTGGTGGGGTAGCGTACGCACATTGATGTCATGAACCTCGACCCCGTTATAGACGTCCCTCACAACCACCTGGTCGTAGGATAGTTCCGCAATTGCGGCATTACCGGCTGTCAAGAGGCACGCCAGGAGTATCAGGCTGATTTTCATGCGGCGCATTATTCTCGGCAAATGGCTATTCGTCCATAGCATCATCCTAAATGATTAGCGAAAATGAGGGCGTCTACTGAGCAGGATGCAACATCATGTCTGACCTAGAAAAACGGATTGAAACCCTCGAGGCACTTGAGGCCATCCGGCAACTCAAAGCACGTTACTGTGAGATTTGTGACGATGCACACAATCCCGACGAAATCATAAGAATCTTTACTGAAGACGGCATATGGGAAGGCGAGGGCATCGGTCGGGCAGAAGGACACGACGCGATCAGGGAACTATTTCAGGGCTTTCAGGACGCTATCAGCTTTTCTCAACATATGGTGCAGAACCCCATTATTGACGTGCAAGGCAGTACCGCGACCGCTCGCTGGTATTTCTTCGGGATGTTCAAATTTTACCGCAATGATACGCGGCGCTGGCAGGCTGCGCGGTATCATGAGGCCTATGAACGCGTGTCGGGTACCTGGAAAATAAAGCACCTGAAGATCGCACCGCCAACCATGAGCGTCAAGTACGAAACCGGCTGGTAGCTAATCGACGAGTTCACCCGACGTGTAATACCAACGTCCCGCTTCTCTCACGAAACTGCTGACTTCGTGCAGCCGATGACCCTTACCACCAATCTTGAATCGGGCGACAAACTCGACAACACCCCGAGCGGCGCCCTGCTGCCCAGCTTCCACACCCTTGATTTTCAAGCCAAGCCATTTCTGGTTATTGGCCAAAGACAGCGAGTCGGGCCGATGATCGGGGTGCCATGTCCGCAGCAGATAATCTGTATCGCCTTCAACATAAGCGGTGTAACGCGAGCGCATCAGCGTCTCCGCACTGTCCGCTAATGCAGTACCCGCCAGTAATGGTTCGCAACATTCCTGATAGATCAGCCCAGATTCACATGGGCATCGAGAGTCATTTTGCCGTACCATCACGCTTCCCTTAACGCGGAAAATTAAGATGCCGAAACCGCCAACGCCAAACTTCGACACGCTCAGCCTGCACGGCGGCCAGCAACCGGACCCGACGACCGGTGCCAGGGCCACGCCAATCTACCAGACAGCTTCCTATGTCTTCAAAGACACTGATAACGCTGTTGGCCTGTTCAACATCGAGCGAGCCGGACACGTCTACTCGAGACTTTCAAATCCAACCAATGCGGTTCTCGAAGAACGCATCGCGCTGCTCGATAACGGTGTCGGTGGCATCGCCACAGCCAGCGGGCAGGCCGCATTGCATCTCGCCGTAGGCACAATAGTCAGCGCCGGCGAGCACATTGTCGCTTCACGGAGCATCTATGGCGGATCCCATAATCTCCTGGATTATACTCTGCGTCGTTTTGGCATCGACACGACCTTTGTTGATCCGAGAGATACTGACGCCTTCAAGCATGCCATCCAGGACAACACTCGCCTGATCTTCTCTGAAATCCTGGGCAATCCCGGGTTGGAGGTACTGAACGTCCCGGTCGTCGCCAACATCGCGCATGAAGCAGGGTTACCCCTGATGGTCGACGCGACTTTTACGACCCCCTATCTTTGTCGCCCCATTGACCTGGGCGCAGATATCGTTATGCATTCGGCCACAAAATTCCTCTCAGGTCACGGCGTCGTGATTGGTGGTTTACTGGTCGATGGCGGCACCTTTGACTGGGAAGCCTCAGGTAAGTTTCCAACTCTGACCGAACCCTATGCAGGATTCCACAATCTGAATTTCGCTGAAGAATTTGGTCCCGCTGCATTCATTACGCGAGCCAGGAAGGAGGGACTACGCGATTTCGGTGCGTGCATGAGCCCGACGACGGCCTTTCAGATTCTTCAGGGCATGGAAACACTCTCACTGCGCATGGATAAACACGTTGCCAATACAGAGAAGGTCGTTGAATTCCTGGTCGCGCAGGAACAGGTGGAATGGGTAAATCACCCCTTGTTACCGGAGCACCCCGACCACGAACTTGCAAAGGAAATTCTACCCAAGGGATGCGGCGCTGTGTTCAGCTTTGGCATCAAGGGTGGGCGCGAAGCTGGTATCAAAATGATAGAAAACCTGTCCGTGTTTTCGCACCTGGCTAATGTGGGAGATGCCAAATCACTGATCATACATCCCGCCAGTACAACTCATCACCGTATGGATGCTGATGCGCTCGAGGCTGCCGGCATATCCGAAGGCCTGATCAGGTTGTCCATTGGCCTTGAGGACCCCGCTGATCTGACAGCAGATTTAAGGCGCGGTCTGCGCGCCAGCCAGAGGTAACCGATATGCAAACAGAAATTAACGGCCAGAAAACATTTTTCAGCAACGGCAATGGCACCCTGTCACCGGGACAACCCAATGTTGTTTTCATTCACGGGGCTGCGATGGATCATACAGTCTGGACGCTTCCAGTCCGGTATTTTGCGAGACATAGATACAACGTCTACGCCTTCGATCTGCCAGGTCACGGCCGTAGCAGCGGCACAGCCCTGACCTCGATTGAAGCATTAGCGGACTGGGTGAAATCTGCAATGGACACTCTGGAAATTGCCGATGCCGCCATTGTGGGTCACAGCATGGGATCTCTCGTGGGTATCTGCTTTGCTGCGAAGTACGCTGCCCAGACCCGGTGCCTGGCATTACTCGGGACATCAACACCCATGCCCGTCACCGAACAGTTGCTGTCAGCTGCTGAAGCCAATGAACATGACGCCATCGATATGACAAACATCTGGAGCCATAGCGATTTCGCGCTTACGGGCGGCAACACCGACCCTGGTCGCTGCATGACCATGAGCGGTCAGCGGCTCCTGGAAAGATCCAACGACGACGTGCTCTTTACAGACCTGAACGCCTGTAACGCCTTTGGGGACGCTGAGGATTACCTCCCCGATATTGCTAGACCAACGCTGATTATTTCCGGTAAACAGGACAAGATGACGTCACCGCTCAAAGCCCGTGCTGCAGCAGAGAAAATCGCAGGTGCCAGACTCGTCGAACTGGACCGCTGCGGGCACTCCATGATGGTTGAACAGCCTAACGCTGTCCTGGATGCCCTGGCGACAATTGTCTAGTCGCCGCTGAGCGAAAGGCTAGGGCTTGTAGCCATCGAAGAACCCTTTAAAGCCTGCTGGCTCATAGGGACCTACAACAATCTGTTCAAGTACCCCGACGCCTTCTCGCTCGCCATCTGTCGCCACGACTACCTGCTGGGTATGAAGGTTCTCAGGAGCTTCATGGTCCAATTGCCGAGGGTCAAATGAGTCATGCCCGAGTGCCAATTCCCCTTTCCAGGCCCCCTGGCGCCATTCCGGATGGCCATAACCCAATCCCTTCATCATGAATTTGAGTTTAGGTTCTAGCTTGATCGTTCGAACACCATCATCAAGTTCCACCAGATCAATTTCTGCAGCTTTAGCAAGGCGGGTCCCTTCATGATAATCAATGCGATGTCTCGCGGTAAGCTTCCGGTTGACTGAACCATCTTCGACACCGGGTATCTCCGCCTCTGAGTCATAGAGTCGGGCTTCCAGTCCTTCACGAACCAATGGCTCCCCTTTGGCGCCATCAAAAAAAATCGCATGGGAAACATGATCTTCCCAGAACAACGGTGCCCAGACAAAACAGATGCCAGGCGGCACCCGGGGTGCTCCTCCGGTTTCCGGTTCACCCACACCCCGCACTCCCCAGGACCGATCCTTAGTTCCCAGACAGACATCGGGGTCGACCTTAATCTCGCCATCCGGCGTATTGACAACGCCACTCCATCGACCGAATTGATCAAACCGTGTCGAATCCATCATCCGACGGGTACCGGAGTAGAGAATTTGCCTGGCTTCCTGGATAGAGGCTGTTCTCGCCGAGAAAGTCAGATCACAACTGAGTCCGCTCTCGTTATCCTCAAGGATCACGCGGTGACGACGCATGGGCTCGACCACTTCCATCCTGAAAGGGCCCACATCCATTTCTGTCCGTTCCACGGGTGCGCGACGAGACCCGTAAAAGCAGTGCTGTCGCATATCCGGCTGGACGACAGAGAAGGCGCAATCCATGACGTCACGGTAAGGATAGGAGGCCAGACCAATCCCAAAATAATAGGAGCCATCCGGCGCGTATCCATTGAACCAGGTTCTGTCGTAGACATTCCGGTCACTGGTCGCAGGGTGAGCGATGGGCTCAGGAGTTTGATGAATAGGGAAATCATCCAGCTTGTTTAGCATGCCAATCCTTGCGTTAATAACGTCAGAGAGCCTTACTAAAACAAACAACGATAGACAATTGCAATGAGCCTGATTACCTGGTCCTGGATTTTCCTCGTCTTTTATATTTCTTTCATGATCGGCATCGGGCTTTTCGCCCAGCGTAAAATCAAGCATGCCGACGACTTCGCCACCGCCAGGGGTGCTTATGGGCCGTTTTTTCTCGCATTGGCTTTTGCAGCATCCACCGCCAGCGGCGCAACCTTTCTGGGTAGTCCCGCTTTATCCTATGAATGGGGCCTGGCAGCCAACTGGAGTAACTTTCTCTATCCGCTCGGTGTTTACTTCGGCATCCTGATTTCAATGCGCCTGATCGCGACATCAGGCAATCGATTCGGCAATCGATCAATTCCCGAATACCTGGGCGACCGCTACCAGTCCGAGGGTATCAGGATACTCGTCTCCGTACTGTCCCTGGTCCTGTTCTTTTACCTCGCAGGTCAACTGGTATCAGGCGTCGTCATGTTTCAACTGATGCTGGGGCTTGACGCTGACTGGGCCTTGATTATCACGACAGCAGTGCTGCTCTTCTATGTTGTGCTCGGCGGGGCGCATGCGGACATCCTGACCGACGGTGCCCAGGGCGCCATGATGCTGGTCCTGGCCATTGTCGTGATCATCCTGACTGCCGTCGGTTTTGGTATTGAGGGCGGCTTCAGCGGCATGCTGGAAAATCTCAAAGCCCAGGACGAGCATCTCACCACACCGCTGAACCCGAAGACACCGCTCTACCACTCCTGGTGGTCTATTTTCGTCATTGCTTTCGCACACATGCCGCTTGGACTACTACCGCATCTCGGCAACAAACTCTGGGCCCTAAAGAACGACGGCGACCGTTTTCAGTTTGTTAAGCTCGCTGCGCTCTTTGGCGTCACCCTCGGCATGATGGGCGTCGGTGGCCTGTTGGCCAGAGCCTACTTCGGCGACTCCCTCTATATGGATGGCGCCAATCCCAACCAGTCTCTGCCAATGTTGTTCATCGAGTTATTCCCAACCTGGCTCGCGGCACTGATTGGAGTCGGTGTGTTGTCAGCGGTGATGAGCACCGCTGATGGTCTCGTTGTTTCTTCTTCCCAGATCATCGCCAACGACTTGTATCGTCGAACCTTCACTGGGCTCACCCGTCATCTTTCTGAAGCAGAATTGGATCGTCGAGTCCTGCTCATCTCCAGAATCTCAACCGTCGTTATTCTTATCCTCTGCATGGTCATGGCCTGGTCACTCATGGAAACCAATGTTGCCCTGATTGTCTGGATCGGCGTCGGCGGCATGATGGCTGCGTTTGCGGGTCCGCTCGTTGTCGGTGCCCTCTGGCGGGGTGTAACCCGGCATGGCGCTTATGCCGGCCTGATTGGCGGCATCGGCACCTTCATTCTACTGCATGCCCAATTGCTGCAACCCCACTGGTTTCCGGAAGGTACTTTCAGACACGCCGTGAACTGGCTCCTTCGCGAAGGCCCTAACCCCTACTCCTGCGCGGTGATGGGAGAAATCGTTTCAATCACACTGACTGTCGTGGTCTCCAAGCTGACGCAGCCACTGCCGGAGGAACACCTGCGGCAGATGTTTGCCGCTGACAGCTAAGCAAAGCCGGGTTACCAATCAGGTATACCAGGCTTGATCACAGAGCTGTCCAGGCGGCCAGGACAGCAGCGCTATACGCGGGTCTATCGCGGCTCAAGACCCTTGTCTTCCCGGTACTTGTTCATTCGCTCCTGGTCGACACCGAGTCGTTCGCCCAACTCATCCTCTTCGATGGTGCCCGCCATATGCCGACCAGCGGAGCCCGCGTTGTACATGATCTTCTTGGTCGGCGTCACGGCCAGAATGATTCGCAGGGGGGAGTCCAGAAGATTGTAGAAAAACTCTTCTCCGTCCTTGTTGTCGGGGTTCAGCTTCTGCGACAGGGCCGAATAAAACCATTCCTTGGTTTCATCATCCTGGAAGAACTCTCCAGTGCCCTTGAACGTGATTGCTCCTCTTGGCAGGCTCGCCGGTGCATCAGGATTGTAACCAGCGCTGCTGACATTGACCGAGACGCGATTGTCACGGCGGATCGCCGCTGTTCGATGGCGATGCTCAGAGAAAGTTATCCAGATCTTACCTTCATGCCAGACATAGGCGTGTGTCACCCCGACAGGCCATCCATCTTTCGTCCCCCACATCAGGACACACTCCATGGAGTTGTCCATCAACTGGTCAACTTCCTCGTCAGTGAATGGATAGATAGAAACAATTTCATGGTCGTGGGTCTGGGACATAGCCATCTCTCTGCTGATAAAAGCGCAAGCATAGCAAAGAGCGTCGAGGGAGTTTACACATTCGCACCCTGCGTTATACTGAATACTGGATGTATATACAGTATTCAGTATAAACTGAGAGGAATCCCGCCAAAGCTGTGTGCCTCCCAAACCCGGCGAAAACTGGCGAGAACAGACGAAAACAGATGAAAACAGATGAAAAGAGAGACAAACGGCAAGAGACAGAAAAGAGAAAGAAGCAGGAAGTCACAATAGAAAACAACCGCAGAATTTACCTATAGAAAGCAACAAGATGCCGATCATGGAACCACCAGACAGAGAGCACGCAGAAGCTCTAAACCCGATAAAAGGCAGAGGCGCACACTCAAATCCGGTAAACCGCTTCTCAAGCCGTCGTAGCGAAAGTTTTGCCGACGGCTGGGATAGTCCAGCGGACGCGACTCCCCCTCCGAAGACGACCCTAATCCGGGAGTCCGCAAAAACAATCATTTCGAGCAATGCCTCACCGGACATCGGCTTCGATCAGTCCATCAATCCATACCGGGGCTGCGAGCACGGCTGCATCTATTGTTATGCCCGACCCACCCACGCCTACTGGGATATGTCGCCGGGCCTCGATTTTGAGACCCGCATTGTTATCAAGGAAAACGCAGCAGAGTTACTGGAAAAGACCTTATCGAGACCTGGCTATGTCGCAAAGCCAATCTGCATCGGCGCCAACACTGACCCCTACCAACCGGTGGAAGCGCAGCTGAAAATTACCCGCTCAATTATTGAGGTACTCTGCAGCTTCAGACATCCATTTTCCATTATCACCAAGAGCCACCTGATTACACGTGACCTGGATCTGCTGGTACCCATGGCTCAGCGGCAACTATGCCATGTTGCCATTAGCGTCACCACACTGGACAGGAACCTCAAGCGGATACTTGAACCACGAACCCCCGATGGGCAGAAACGCCTTGCCGCCATCACTGCCCTCAGCGATGAGGGCATCAACGTCACCATGATGGCGGCACCGATCATTCCCTGTATCAACGACCACGAACTCGAGACCCTCATGCAGGCCGGCAAGTCCGCAGGCGCTCATGATGCGCGCTATATCCTCATCAGATTACCCCATGAAATCAGCCCGATGTTCCAGAACTGGCTGCAGGCGCATTTCCCTGACCGCGCCACGAAAGTGATGAGCGTCATCCGTCAGAGCCGCGACGGTAAAGATTACCAGGGTGAGTTTGGCCTGAGGATGACAGGTTCAGGTGAATTTGCTTC
>CAXPUI010000574.1:0-2507 GCA_964220205.1 Candidatus Allofontibacter communis
CCAGCTAGTCGGGGCAATTCCACTTGCCACGACCCTTAACCTCACAAGCGTTCGATGATGGTACCGGTGCCCAGACCACCGCCACAGCACATCGCGATCAGAGCATAACGGCCCTCTCGTCTTTCCAGTTCATGCAGAGCTGTCGTTATCAACCGGGCACCCGTACTACCTGTCGGATGCCCAAGCGCGATAGCACCACCATTCACATTCACCTTGCTGTGATCCACCCCAAGGTCTTTCTCCCACGCCAGAACAACCGAAGCGAAAGCTTCATTGACTTCAAAGATATCAATGTCATCCAACGTCAGACCGGCTCTATCGAGCACCTTGCGTGTTGCGGGTATAGGCCCTTTCAACATGGTGACTGGATCAACACCAACAAGCGTTGTAGCGACGACCTTCGCCCGAGGAGTCACCCCCAGACGTTCACATGCTTCAGAGGAAGCCATGATCACTGCTGCAGCGCCATCTGATACCTGGGAACTACTGCCCGCGGTGTGCAACTCCTGGCCTGGCACCGGGTCGAGCCCCTGCAGGGACTCAAGAGTCGTTGCCCGCAGACCTTCGTCCTTCGTGATAGACCTTAATTCACCGGTTGGCTCAAACTTTTCATTCAGGACCGGCGCGTCTACAGCCACTATTTCTCGGTCAAAACGCCCTTCTTCCCAGGCCTGAATAGCCTTCTGCTGGCTCTCCAGACCAAACTGATCCGTGTCGGCACGCGTTAACTGGTATTCCTCAGCAATCATTGCCGCACCCATAAACTGACTGGTTGGCTGGTAAAGACTGGCGTAACTCTCACCCATGGGGCTGCCATCTTTCATCGCTGAACCGAGAGGAACCCTCGACATCATCTCCAACCCACAGCTCATGACGACGTCTTCAACACCCGCACCAACCATGGTCGCTGCCATCGTGGTCGCCTGTTGACTCGAGCCACACTGCGCATCGACCGTCGTAGACGGCACTTCAAGGGGCAAACCCTGAGACAGCCACGCTATCCTTGCAATATTGAAGGTCTGTTCCCCTACCTGGGAAACACAGCCACCAACGACCTGATCAATTGACTCAGGCGCTATACCGCTTCTGTCAAGAGCCGCCTTCTGAATAACCCCCAGAAGATCAGCGGGCTTCATACCCGACAACCCTTTACCTCTTTTGCCAATCGCGCTTCGACACGCTTCAACTATGTAAACATCCGCCATTTACTTTCTCCTGATAAAAATCGCTTAAATCGGTGTCAACAGGAACTGCCCGTGACTGGCAGCTACCGGTTTGTTTATTTCTTCCTGCCAGAGCTCTGCTCGAACATTGGCCACACGCCTTCCCTGTCGCGTCACAATCGCCCTGCCATAGGTTTCTGCGGCTCGGGCAGACCTCAGATAGTCAATTGAAATGTCTACCGTCTTGGGCAGACGTTCGCATTGAAGATCAGACAAAAGCTGGATCACGGACGTTAACTCAAGAAAAGCGCCAAGAACACCTCCATGAATCGCCGGAATGTTAGGATTGCCGATTAGCTTGTCCTGAAAGGGCAATACTGTCGTCACCTCGTTACCTTTCCTGTCGATACTGACACCCATAAAACCTGCAAACGGAATGTGATCTACAAGGGCCTGCATATCATGGGCACGACCCGCTTCGCGAAGTTGCTTGAGAATCTCCATACCGTTCTATCTCGGGGAATTTGGCGTACCGAGCATGAATGCCGCTACGGACGTTGCAACAGGATCTGATTCATCACCCTGGTGAGCCAACCCACTGACAAAAGCAATGGTCTTCGTCATCTTCGTGCATTCAGCGGTCAGGAGCAGGTCAGCATGCGGTTTCGCAGGTTTCATATAGTCTATCCGCAGATCCAGGGTCGCCATGCTCATGTCTTCCTGCCACTGGTTAAGCGCCCTGACAGCCCAGCCCGACGCATTATCCAGCGCCGACGTGATGACGCCACCATGAATCACCCCCGAATCGGGGTCTCCGACAAGGTGTTCGGCATAAGGCACTCTAAAAGTGATTCGACGGCCTTCAAGACCAACATATTCTGCACCCAGGGCCTGTCCCCAGGCTGACATCATTGCTTCCAACGGAGACTTCCAACCTATCGAAGAAGCGACACCATACAGCATATCCAGGAACCAGCGAAGACTGGCGCCGGAGATCCAGCAGATTCCTAGCGCATTGATTTGCGGGAAATAAAACAATTAGGCTATTCTCGGTTTCCGGCGCTCGTTTTTCAGGGCTGAGTTTGCGACCCATCTTCCAACATTATCTTGTTTATCTCGGACTACTGTTGTGCTTCCTGCCAACGACCTATGGAGACTGGCGGATTACTAACGGTTCTAACGATAAGGACTCACCTTATTTCATTGCCGTGCAATCAGAAAAAGAGATCGCCGAGGTAACGAGACATTTCGATCGGGAGAATCTGGTCTACCAGATACGTCCCCAGAACAGACAGGAATCCCTGGGGTTCATTGTCGGTTCACGGGCTGTTTCCGATCAGGACG
>CAXPUI010000575.1:0-3026 GCA_964220205.1 Candidatus Allofontibacter communis
CTAAACTGACTCCCATGAAAGTAACTGTCTTCGGTGCCAACGGCCAATTGGGTCAATCCTTGGCGGCAACCAGTCTCCCTCATATCAGCGGCGAGTTTCTCACCAGGGAGGACTGCAACCTGCTCGATCCAGCGGAGATTCACGCTGCACTGACCCGCTCGAGACCTGACCTCATCATCAACGCAGCCGCCTACACGGCCGTAGACAAGGCGGAAGAGGAACCCGAGTTAGCACAGGCTATCAATGCAGCAGCCGTCGGGATCATGGCCGAGTGGGCAGCGAGAGAAGACTCCAGGCTGATCCACCTCTCGACTGACTTTGTTTTTGATGGGTCGGGTCAACGCGCCTATCGAACTGACGACGAGGTCGCGCCACTGGGCAGTTACGGTACCTCCAAACTAGCGGGCGAGGTACTGGCCGGAACAGCAGGCCCACAGGTATCCATGATCATCAGGACTGCATGGGTATACTCCGAGTATGGCAACAACTTTGTCCGGACCATGCTCCGCCTGATGCAGGAACGCGATAGTCTATCTGTCGTCAACGACCAGTGCGGTTCCCCAACCTATGCTGGCGGGCTGGCTCAGGTTATCTGGACCATCATCAACAGCAACTGTTTCCGACCAGGGATCTTTCACTGGACGGACAACGGCAGCATCAGCTGGTACGAGTTTGCCTGTGAGATCCAGTCCCAGGCTGTGCAACTGGGTCTACTCGATAACCCAATCCCCATCAACGGCATTACCACCGACCAGTATCCCACGCCTGCCACCCGTCCGGCCTACAGCGTTCTGGATTCAAGCAGGCTAGCGAGCCTGCTGGAGCGCAGAGCTGATGACTGGCAGGCGAACCTGAACCTGGCACTGACCCGGCTGGCAAATCGCTCGGCTGAATGACTGATATAGCAGTTCAGACCGGGGAAGACGCCTGTTAAACTAGCGCGCCTGATAACCCCAGGAAAATGGACTTCATCACTTGCAAGTAATTCCGGTTATCCTCTGCGGAGGATCGGGCACCAGGCTCTGGCCTCTCTCCAGGGAACTTTACCCGAAACAATTGCTCTCACTGGTCGGCGAACAGTCCCTGCTGCAGAACACCCTGGCGCGCTGTGACTCCCATCCGGAGACCACCAGCCCCATCCTGGTCTGCAACGAAGAACATCGCTTCCTGGTTGCCGAACAACTCCGCGAACTGGGCACCACTGCAGATATCCTGTTAGAACCCGAGGGCCGCAATACGGCGCCCGCCGTCGCCCTGGCGGCACACCTGGCCCGAGAGCGGTTCGATAATGCGATACTGGTTGTTCTGCCCTCTGATCACGTCATCTTGGACACGGAAGGTTTTCATGCAGCCCTCAGCGACGCGATTGAACTGGCCAAAGGTGATCACCTCCTCACCTTTGGCGTCGTACCCGATCACGCGGAGACCGGTTACGGTTATAGCCGCCAGGGCGCCGCTCAAGGCAAGGGCTTTGTCGTCGATGAATTTGTCGAAAAACCCGATGCCGGACGAGCGACGGAATTTCTGGCGACCGGCGGCTACCTCTGGAACAGCGGCATGTTTGTCTTCAAGGCCAGCGCCTATCTCGATGAACTGCAACGCCAGAGACCGACCATGGCAGACGCCTGCAAGGCCGCCGTGTCTGACTGGACCTATGACCTGGACTTTATCCGTGTCCACAAGGAAAACTTTATTGCCAGCCCTTCCGAGTCCATTGACTACGCCGTGATGGAAGAGGCCGCAAGCACGATCGTGATTCCTCTCGAGGCAGGCTGGAGTGATATCGGCTCCTGGGATGCCCTATGGTCTATTCTCGACAAAGATGCTGACAATAACGCCCTCCTCGGCGATGTCGTGACCAGCGACCTCACGAATTCCCTCGTCAGGGCAGAGCATCGACTGGTATCTGTGATCGGTCTTGACAGCATTATCGTTGTCGAGACCGCGGACGCAGTGATGGTGGCAACCCTCGATCGTGCACAGGATGTGAAGTCGATTGTCAGCCAGCTGAAATCCGAGCAACGCACAGAGAGCAGCCTGCACCGCAGGGTCTTCCGACCCTGGGGCTTTTACGAGAGCCTGGACACCGGTGACCAGTTCCAGGTAAAGCGGATCGGCGTCACCCCCGGGGCAGGGTTATCACTGCAGCTTCATCATCAACGCGCCGAGCACTGGATCGTGGTCAAAGGCACTGCCACCGTGACGCGAGGCGATGAAACCTTCGAACTGCAACAGAACGAATCGACCTATATACCGGTTGAAACCAGGCATCGGTTACAGAACCTGACTGATGAGCCACTGGAAATCATTGAAGTACAGTCCGGCGATTATCTGGGCGAAGATGACATAGTGCGATTTGACGATCTGTACGGAAGGCAAAGCCAATGACCAAGATAAACAAGTGTCTTTTCCCCGCGGCCGGCTATGGCACCCGGTTCCTGCCAGCGACCAAGGCCATGCCGAAGGAGATGCTGCCAGTCGTCAACAAGCCGCTGATCCAATACGGTGTCGAGGAAGCGATTGAAGCGGGTCTGACAGACATCGGTGTGATTTCAGGCCGAGGCAAGCGCGCCATCGAAGACCACTTCGATGTTTCCTATGAACTGGAACACCAGATCAGCGGGACCTCCAAAGAAAATCTGCTGGACGATATCCGTCGCATTATCAGCACCTGCACGGTGTCTTACACCCGCCAGAAAGAGATGCTTGGCCTGGGCCACGCCATACTGACCGGTGAAGTACTGGTCGGTGAGAATCCATTTGGCGTCCTTCTGGCTGATGACTTCTGCATCAACAACCCGGGGGTTCTAAAACAGATGGTCGAGCTTTATGAAGACCATGAATGCAGCATCGTTGCCATCGAGGAAGTTCCCCGGGAGCAGACCAACAGGTATGGCATCATCGACGGCGACGAAATTGAACCGGGGGTCTTCCAGGTCTCAACCATGGTTGAGAAGCCGGACCCGGCTGACGCGCCCTCCAACCTCGCTATTATCGGCCGATATATCCTGACACCCAGCATATTC
>CAXPUI010000576.1:0-5617 GCA_964220205.1 Candidatus Allofontibacter communis
TCCATATCAAAAGGAGGGTCTTTACGCATGAGAATGACATCGAAGAAACTGCCATCGACTTCGTCCTCGGCTTCGACGCTGAACCAGTTAACAGGATCATCTGCTGGTGTCACCTGGCGCCGCTTGATCAGGATATGGCTGTCCTCGACAAGCAGGTCCGATTGGGTAAATACCGACACCTGCCAGTTACGTTTGTGAGCGGCAATCATCATCGCTAAGGTGCTGTCTTTCTTAGGATTTATGGACTCAATAGGGTCCATAAGGATGCCAATCTTATAGCTCAAACTCTGTCCCTCTTGGCTAGGCGCTACATTTGTGTTCTGCTAGGTCGCACGTTGACGGATTAACGTTAAAACCCGCGTGTCATTGTAAACGAAGTGCTGTCGTTTTGTGAGGTAAACCCTTACCTGGCGGGTACTTATGGATTGAGCTCAATAACTGTGTTACAAAATGTGATGCAAAAGCGGAAGCAATGCATTGTGTGCCGGACTCTTAATTGAGAACAGCTTTACCCGGGCTAAAGGATCCTATGGACGATAATCTTAATGGCGTGAAGGTTATGGTCATTGACGATTCAAAGACCATCCGGAGAACTGCTGAAACCCTCCTGTCCAAAGCTGGCTGCGAGGTTATTACGGCCACGGATGGTTTTGATGCGCTGGCGAAAATTGCAGATTCGCCACCGTCCATTATCTTTGTCGATATCATGATGCCGCGGCTTGATGGGTACCAGACATGCGCGCTGATCAAGAATAACGACGAATTCCGCAACACCCCCGTAATCATGTTATCCAGCAAGGACGGGCTTTTTGATCGGGCCAAGGGTCGTATCGTTGGTTCGGATCAATACTTGACCAAGCCGTTCAGTAAGGATGAGCTGTTGGGTGCTATTCGTGATCATGTCACGACTAATCAGGACTGAATGGTGGAAAAATAGCGTGCCGAAGATACTGGTTGTAGACGATTCACCCACTGAAATCTTCCAGGTCAAACAGATGCTGGAAGAGCATGGTTATGAGGTCATTATTGCGGAAAATGGTCGAGATGGTATTGCCATGGCTGTTAGTGAGCAGCCCAACGTAATTCTCATGGATATCGTCATGCCGGATATCAATGGCTTCCAGGCGACCCGGCAGATCGTCAGAGACCAGATGACAAGCCATATTCCGGTTATCATCGTCAGTTCAAAGAATCAGGAGACTGATAAGGTTTGGGGTGAACGACAGGGTGCACAAGGGTACTTGACCAAGCCGGTGGATTCGGAAGAGCTGGTCGCTGTGATACAGCGTGTGTCTGCTGGATGAGCCTGCCGGAGCCCTTTGAGTTACTCTCTGATATGGCGATCAGGGCAAGGAACCTGGCCCTTGAGTTGCCCCCCATGCAGAACTCGAGGACACACGCCGATGGCCTTGGCTTTAGTCTGCTCGGCCAACGTTTTGTATCAAGCATGGATGACGTCAGTGAACTGATGCGGACGCCTCAGACAACGCGAGTCCCCGGCGTGAAAAACTTTGTCCTTGGCGTCGGGAATGTGCGGGGTCGTTTGATGACTGTGATCGATCTGGCGCTGTTTTTTGGTAAACCGTCTAGTCTCCCGAAGGCTCAAAGGCGGTTGCTTGCGGTAGATAACGATGAAAGCTTAGTGGGTTTTGTCATAGACGATTCCCTCGGCATGCAACATTTTCCAGCGGACTCTTTTTCAGAAGACAAGAGTGATGTTGCTCCCGAGTTCGAGACTTTTGTCCGAGGTATTTACGATGTGACGGGGGTCCGCTGGCCGGTACTTAGTTTGAAAAGTATTTCCCAAGATCCGAGGCTGGAGAACCTGGCGATTTCCGCCTAGATTCTTGTTGATTAATTCTGAGACAGGAGAAAGGTAAGTCAATGGCTGATTCAAGAGCGGCGAACGTCTTCCGCAGTCCCCTGACACTTGCATTGATTGCCCTGCTCATGTTGTTAACACTGGGTTTTGCGGCGAATTTTTATCAATTCAAGCTTGCCAGCAGCCAGGGATACCGGGACCTTGAAGCAGCATCCACGTTAAAAGCGATTTCTCAATCAGTGGCAAAGCATGCGTCTTCGGCGGCTTCAGGAGACTTAAGGGCTTTTGACGAAATGACGGCAGACAAAGAGCGGTCTAGTCGAGCACTTTCGCAGTTTGGCGCTTCACCAAACGTGTTGCCTGCCGATGTTAACAAGGTAACCAACTTATGGAATGACCTCCTGCTGAAAATTGATGTCGTATTGGCTGGTCAGAAGGCTCTCGTCACATTGCGTGAGTCTGCCAGCGATATTGATGTGAATGTCCAGTTGATCCAACAGGAGAATGATAAAGTTGTTCGAGCTCTAGTCAGGGCTGAGAGTGCAGCGAATGAACTGGTGGCTGCCCAGAGACAGTCGCTGCTCGTGGAGCGTATCAACTATACCTTGGACAAGATCAGCGCTCTCGATGAGCAAGAGCTGCTGATTGATCAGCACGCGAAGGACAGTGCCAGTTTCCTTGCTGTTTTGGAGGGCTTTAAAGCAGGTGACCCCGATCTCCAGATTAACCGGATTCAGGACGAGGAGGCGATTGACTCCCTTGTCCGTATTGAAGAACTGTTTTATTCCATTGCAACCACCTCTGCTGAACTTCTGCTTACCAGTGAAGAGGTGGCGATCGCGAGAAGTGCAGCAGCTGAGATAGACGCACAATCCGCCGATTTCATCACCGCTATCGAGTCCATCGAAGAGAAGTTGATGGCAGGGTCTGGTCAGAGACTCATCATGGTCGGTGCAGTTATCGGGGGCGCTGTCCTGACCGTGTTTGTTCTTATTGGTCTTTCGGTGCATCGACAACTGAAGACCAGCGTCAATGCCTCATCCCGGCAACATGAGAAGAATCAGGAGGCAATTCTCCAGTTGCTTGATGAGGTGGCGGACCTGGCTGATGGCGACCTCAGGATCCAGGCGACAGTTACGGAGAGCTTTACTGGCGCGATCGCTGATTCCATTAATTTTTCGATAGACCAGATGAGGGGACTGGTCTCTAACATCAACCAGACCTCCTTCCGGGTTGCAACGGCGGCTGATGAAACGGTGAAAACAGTCAGCCAATTGTCAGAAGCATCTCAGCGCCAGGCGAACGAGATAGCGGACGTGTCGGAAGCCGTTAATGAGATGGCGGTTTCGATTGACATGGTATCGTCCAACGCGGCGGAGTCTTCATCTGTCGCGGAACGTTCTGTTGATATCGCCAACAAAGGGGCTTCCGTAGTCCAGGATACGATTGGCGGGATGGACAGTATTCGTGGGCAGATCCAGGAAACCGCAAAAAGGATCAAGCGATTGGGTGAGAGCTCCCAGGAGATCGGCGATATCGTTGCCCTGATTAATGACATAGCGGACCAGACGAATATTCTATCGTTGAATGCGGCTATCCAGGCATCCATGGCTGGCGATGCCGGCAAGGGTTTCGCCGTGGTGGCGGATGAGGTTCAGCGTCTGGCGGAACGATCCGGTGCTGCTGCGAAACAGATTTCTGCCCTGGTTAAGACAATCCAGAGTGATACCAATGAAGCGGTCAGTTCAATGGAGCAGACTACTGTTGAGGTGGTTCAGGGAACGAGATTGGCCCAGGATGCAGGCGTAGCGCTTGGCGAAATTGAAAGTGTGTCGACATCGCTGGCCGAAATTATCGAAAACATTTCAGATGCGGCGCGGCAGCAGGCGGCATCTGCAGGCAAGATCTCGAACACGATGAAGAGTATCCAGGAAATCACTACGGCAGCAACTGACGGCACCCAAGAGACAGCGACCGCTGTGGGCAACCTGGCGGATATGACAAACGAACTTCGATCATCGGTGTCAGGTTTCAAGTTGCCTGACTAGATAGCCGGGGATATGGGATGAGCGCGACGCAGGATTTTGTAGCACTCGAATGGATCAGGGACGAACTGGTCAACTCGCTGCAGAAAGCTCAGCTCGCCCTTGAAAAGTTCGCGGAATCTGCTGAAAGCTCGTCTAGTATGCGTTCTTGCCTGACGACAATTCACCAGGTTCACGGAACCCTCAAGCTTGTCCAGCTAACCGGTCCCATCCTGGTAGCCGGTGAAATGGAACAACTTGCGCAGGCAATGTTAAACCAATCCGTCAGTGATCCCGTCGCCGCCCAGGAATCGTTGATGCGTGCTATCGTGCAACTCCCAGCTTATCTTGATCGTTTGAGTCGGGAGCAGAAAGATTCCGAGGAGCACTGTCTGCCTGTTGTGAACGATCTTCGGGTTGCCAGGGGTTTGACAGTACTTCCTAGGTTGGATGATTTCACTCAGTCTAATCCGGCTCTGGTCAGTGCGCTTACTCTGCCACCTGCGGAAGGCGTTCTGGACGGCTTCACGAAGGCTGATGGAGAGGTCAAGTTACCCAAGATTCTGGCGAAATATCAGGTCGTCCTCACCAAGATCGTCACGAAGCGCAATACCCGTGAGAACCTTATCACGATGGCAAAGCTGTTGAGGATGCTTTCAAGAATCTGTGGTGAGTCCCCAATGGGTTACCTCGGCGAATTGGGTTGGGGACTGACTGAAGGGATTGCTTCGGGCGGCATAAGGTTTGATAAGGAATCCGCCATCGCGATGCGGAGGATCGGGACAGAAATTCAAAGGCTGGTTGGCGATGGTTCCAGGGGTCTGAATGAGCCAATCGACCCGAATCTGGGAACGAGTCTGATGGAGCTCATTGAGGGCTCAAGCCGAGCGACCAGGCAAATCGCGAAATTGAGAGATCGATACAAGAGCGAAGGAGTAGTCGCCGTGAACAGTGCTGTCGCTCCTGATGATGAAGCATTGGCGGTCGCTACCGGTATTCTCATAGAAGAACTGACCGCCGTAACAGATAAGCTCGACCTTCATGTGCGGTCAGCTGAGCGCAGTCCTGCGGACCTTGCCACTCTCCTGCCGGATCTGAAGAAGATCGCCAGTACATTGGTATTGCTGGGCAACGAAGAGCAGCAAGAAAAAGTCGGAGAGCAAATTCATTCCATAGAAGCGATACAGGGCGAGGAGGAAGCGGATGAAGGCTTTCTCTTGGGGATGGCGGAATCGTTATTGCAAATTCAGTCCTCTCTTCGCCTGCTGGCAAGGAACGAAGGTGAGGAGGCCTTTGCGAGCCTCGAAGACGCTCAAGCTGCTGTGATACGCGAAACACGAAGTGGCCTGGCGTCATGCAAAGACGCGGTTATGGCTTATCTTGTCGCTGAACTCGACCAGGACGTGCTTCGAACTCTACCGGACGAACTGATCAGGCTCCGTGGCGGATTGATCCTGATCAAACAGCAAAGAGCCGGCGCAGTACTCGCTGCTGCTGCTGAATTCGTAGCGTCTGGATTACTTGCAGAACAGATGCAGCCGGTTGAGCCACAGTTGGACACCCTGGCCGATGTCCTGACATCAGTTGACTATTACCTGGAGAGGCTGCTCGATGATCCAGGCAATCCATACCTGCGGATATTGCAGGTTGCGGAGGCATCGATAGAACAGCTCGGGTCTCGTGCGCAATCACAGGAGCCCTCAGCGGAATCACAGGAGCCCTCAGCGGAATCACAAGAGCCCTCAGCGGAATCACAAGAGCCCTCAGCGGC
>CAXPUI010000577.1:0-5701 GCA_964220205.1 Candidatus Allofontibacter communis
TACCTGTTGTCACAATGTTACGCCTGATCTCTTCCGGTTTCAGTGACCAGCCGGTAGCAGCGTTCACCTCATCAATCATGCCCTGGTCAATCAGGGTGACATTGTCTTCTGCGCTCAGGCCGTAATACCGGTCACCGACAATACCCTTGCCATCATGCAGTTCAGCCGTCTCCAGGGCAGAGATACTGCCGCCTTCCTTTTCAGTCACCATGATCTTGACCACCTGACCGCTCATGATTTCCTCTCCCCAAAAAAACGCATCATAGCCGGTAAGGCGTCATATCCAAAAATTGGGGTCAGAGTAAACTGCCAGAAAAAACCCTGACGGTTGTGCTGACGCACTTCTCCTTTACCGATGAGTGAGCTAGTGTTCGCCCATCATATCCATCACAGGTCGACCTATGAGACTGCACCTTTCCACCTGGCAGGAAGTGGAAACTTACCTGAAAACCAGCAAGGCAATTCTTATTCCAATTGGTTCTACCGAACAACACGGTCCAACCGGTTTGATCGGAACGGATGCTTTGTGTCCCGAGATTATTGGTGGGTTGGCTGCCGATGAGAGTGGTCTCTTGATGGCGCCCACCTTTAACATCGGCGTGGCCCAACATCACATGGAGTTTCCCGGCTCGATGACACTTCGTCCCTCAACCTTCATCGCCAATATGATCGACTGGGTTGATTCGCTGGCGAAACATGGTTTTACGCGCTTCTATTTTTTGAATGGGCACGGCGGAAATATATCCACCATTAATGCAGGTTTTGCTGAAATCTACGCCAGCCGTTCGCTGGATACAGGCAATGGTCGCCCACCCATCAAGTGCAGACTTCGCAACTGGTGGGATGGCAAGGATACCTATGCCAAGTGCAAATCGCTTTACGGCAGTGCACACGGCGCCCACGCGACACCCTCAGAAGTTGCGGTTACTCAGTTCGCCTACCCGGACCACATCAAGTCAGCAACTCTGTCGCCAGAGATTGCACCCAATGGCGGGTTTACCGATGCCAAAGACTATCGTGGTCGATTTCCCGATGGTCGTATCGGTTCCAATCCAGGACTCGCGACGCCCGAGGACGGAGAGGTGCTGGCGAAGCTTGCTGCAAAGGAAGTTGTCGCGGATTTTGAGCGTTTCGCCAGCAGTGATTAGATCCTAACCAACAGGTGCTAGGAGGCCGTCGCATCTGAAGAGACAGTCTCCTCTACCGGCTCCGCAGCGGGTGTCACGGGTTCTATCCTGACAAATTCACGAGGAGGGAAACCCATCAGGAATCGGCCGAAGAACGGAATACGGTTGTCATTGAGCACACGTTCATGATCAACCTCATCAATAGGAATCGCAATGTAGTCACCGCTTTGCCCGGAACGTTCACCACCAAACTCGATGTGAACGTCAGGCTCTTTCAAGACCTGCCGGAACCAGGCACGTGGCCAATGGTTGGCTGCGAGATAAAGTTCGCCTTCACTCTGGAACAGTGACAGAACACGCTGCGACTGGCTGCCATCATCTTCCGTTACAGTGATGACAAGGTTCTCTTCACCTTTTGGCTGGTAATAGCCCAGCAAGCTTTCGAAGACAACGACGATGCCAACGTACGTGGCGATGAGAATGAGCAGGATTTTTATATAACGATTCATTTGGGTTCTCTGTCGGTATGGTTAGATACCACTGAGTGGTTGAGTCAGTGGGATAAGAAGAATTAACCAAAAAATTGGGGTCAGAGTAAAGTGCCAGAGTAAACATGCATCCTCCAGGTCATGCACTAGCGCGCCAGCAGGGTATTGATGTTTTCGGCGTGCTGCGCGCGATTGAATCGATGGAGCGACAAAGCCCATATGGACATCAGATGAAACGCACCCAGAACAAAAGCGTAGACCCAACCTAGCTCCGTCAGAACTTGCTCTGGCAACTCGGCGGCCGTCGTCTCGGTAGGAAAGTTGATGTAGGCGAGTAAGAAACCACCGGTCCAGACACCCGCACCGCCGGAAACTTTGCTAATAAACGACAAAACTGAAAGCAACAGACCTTCTTCGCGCCGATACGTCGCCACTGCGCGAGCATCGACGATATCCGCAATCATCGAACCGCTGATCGCTGCAGTCATAATGGTCAGCATCGCCTCGGCCATGCCGAAACCAATCATCGTGTAGAACAATGTGGTACTACCTCGGGAAGGGAACCACGCGTTGAGATGCAACACCACAGGTCCGATACTGACTAGAACCAAGGCGAGATAGAGCCGGATCATTACAGACTTTTTTTCCCGTCCCTTGCTTGCCAACGGGACAAACATGAAAGCCAGAACCGCAGCCACAAGGAACGAGGAGAGAATTACACTCATCTCCTCAGTTCTAAACCCCCAGAAGCACGTCTGCATATAGGCCCATAGGGCAGCATATGTGCCCATCGCCATGGCACCCGCCAACCCGCTCAGAGCCATCACGACAAAATTGCGATCGTCAAACGTTTCTTTTGCTTGCGTAAGTAAGGATCGAAATCTAAGAGCGATCGATCCGGCTGATTTGGACGATTCGTTGAGTACAAGTGGACGTACCCTTTTGAACGTGCCGAGGGCAGATATCCAAAGACAAAGAAACACGATACATGCTGCGATGAAGTTCGCTTCGATATAGCCCGATTGTCGGAGGATCCCGCTTCCGGGGTCTTCGCCCGGTGCATCCGCCAACCAATATGCATACATCAAGACGGCAAGCGCAGTACCGGCAAAGTAGGAGCCCGTCGTGACTAAACCCATCAACCGTGTGCGGTCTTCGTAGTCGGACGTGATTTCCGGCAGAAGCGCTGTGTAAGGGACGATATGCAATGTCAGCGACAACCTGAGCACGATGGTCAAGCTGAGCAGATAGATGAACAGGTCCCATTGGGATAGCGTTGGTGCGTCCCAAAGAAAAAAGTAGCTCACCGAAATTGGCACGATGGAGGCAAACAAAAACGGATGTCGTCTACCCCAGCGCGAGCGGAGACGATCAGACCATGCACCCACCAAGGGGTCGGAGATCGCATCGAAGACCAGCGCGATCATCATCGCCAAACCGGCGAGCGCCGGATCTAACCCAAGGACTTGGCTGTAATAGAGAAGAAGAAAGTAGGAGAGTCCGTTGGCGATTAGACCTTGTGCAATACCAGATGCGGCAAAGCTAATTCTGATGAGGCGCGAGGACATCAATGGTTTACGCGCTAAAACCGATTCCCATGGGGAGCTCATCGGATCATATAGACCTTCTTGACGGTTTCGTGGACAGTGCAGACGCCCTTCCAGTCCTGCGGAAAAAACACGGTCGTGTCCGGCATCACTTCGATGGCGTCGCCACTTTCATGCACATACGTGCAGCGCCCCTCCAGAAAGTGACAGAACTCGTCCTTTGTCACATGGCATTCCCATTTTCCAGGCGTGCAGATCCAAATTCCGCATTCGCTTTCACCGTTGGGTCCTTTGTGGAGAACCTGACCGGAGGTGTGGCTTTGGCCATCGAGCATAGTCGGTATGAAGCCCCAGTCGCGCAGGTCGTCATAGCTGGACGTACTATCGATATGTGGTGCCGATGACTTAAGGTTGGTCACGTGTTGCTCTCCGCCAGTTGAATCAGAAGCTTAGCCGCCTTTTCCTGGCCATTTTGCGATTGCATGTGCGCCGATGTTGTCTCGAGTTTCGCGGCCAGAACCTCGTCGTCCAGGCAGGACTTAATTTTTTCGAGCATTTCCTCGTCGCTCCATTCGTAGCGATCCGACCGGAATCCGTGCCCAGTTTCCTGCAAGCGCATGGCGTTGTCATGGCCGTCCCAGACGTAGGGCATGATGATTGCGGGTTTGCCGAAATAGAGGCACTCGGTGAAGGAGTTGTTGCCACCGTGGTGAATCACCACATCCACTTGCGGGATCACCGAAGGTTGCGGGAACCAACGGTCGATGATCACGTTGCCGGGGATGTCCGAATAATCGTCCATGTAATCACCAACATTCACCAATGCCCGGTACTGACTCCCGCCAATCAAGTTGATGAGGCGTTTGAGAAGGTCGGTGTCTCCTGCCCCGAGCGAGCCGAAAGAGATGTATAGCAGCGGACCGTCGTTGTTGCGCCGGAAAGTCGGCACCTCGTAGGCATCATCCTGACGTACGCAGCCTTCGAGATACTGAAACTGTAACGGATCCAACGGCACCGAGCGGTTGTAACGCGCTTCTTGCGGATATAGGAGTAAGTTGAGATAGGGTGACACTTCAAAGAACTGCCCTACCGGATAGGCATCTTCGTTGTTCCGCGCCAGAAAGGCATTAAAGTCATCGTGGATCGGTTTGATCATTTTGTTAAATCTTGCTCGGAACGCGGCGTGACCCTCGCTGTCGTGTTCGGTCATACCGGACAGGTGGGGCGGGATCGCTGCATCTTCTATCTCATTTTCCGAACAGGAAACGATTCTCACCCACGGAGCACCGTGCTGCTTAATGGCCGGAAACAGGATGACATTGTCGACGCAGACAACGTCCGGCTTGATCTTGGCGAGGATGCCGGGCAGGTCTTTCTGCGCCCATTTGGCGCTGTCGACGATCGCCTCCCAGCATTCCTTAACATAGTTGTCGATCTGCTCGATGGGCGATTTCCTGAAATTGGGAATGTGTCCATTGATAAAATCTTCCCAGAACTTTGCCATCTGTTGAGCCGGCATCGGCTCTGACAGGGCTACCGAGTGCGCTTCGAAACCGTAGTCCTCGTAGACACTGACGAATCCAGGGTCAGATAGGAACACCGCCTTGTGTCCCATACGCTCGACCGCTTGGGCGATACCCACGGAGTTCAGGGCCGGTCCGTACGCCGCCTCTGGGAAAAATGCGAGGGTTTTCTGTTGCATGCCTGGCGCTAGTGTCTATTAGTTAAACAGAACATTCGGGCTCTTGTACTCGTAGAATCCCAACGGGCCGCCCGAGAGATTCTCGTCACGATGGCTGTAAAGGTCGTAACCGAGAAGCTGCCGGACCTTTTCCGGCCACTGGCGAGCCTCCTCGACCGAGCTATGCAGGAAGTGGTTTTCATAGGTCCTCAGCCAACCCAGCGCATAGGACGTCACGATGGCCCGGCGCACCGAGCCGTCGGTGTTGGCGCCACCACCGTGCAATGTCTTGCCAGGCACCAGTACGAGACTGCCGGCGCGCATGGTTGCCCGCGCAACTTCTTCCGGTTTTGCCTTCCTGCCGCTATCCCACTTGTGGCTATGGGACACTATGTGCGTCGCGCCGTTGGCCTCGGTAAAGTCCGTCGCCGCTACAAACGTATTGAACTGCAGCATTTTTTCCGGCAACCAGTCGTGCACCGGCCACAAAATGTCATCTCTGTGCAGCCCCTGCGCTTTCTCGCCAAGGTGTGTTTCGATGATCTCCCCTGAACTCAACTGGTACTGGCCACAGTTAGGGCCAAGAAAGTGGTCCATTACCCCCAGCAGCCGTTCGTCGGCGATCAGGTCGACGTAGTTCGGTGATTTACGGATCAAGCCCGTCAGCCGAATGGTGTGCTGTCCGTAGAAGTCGTTGGCACTGGGATCATAGTGGCCTGGCGGAAAAGCTTCAATGTGGGGATCGATCGCGGTGTTGAATTCGTCGAGCCATGATTGACTGACAAAGTCGTCCACTATGGCGGTGCCTTGCTCCTCAACCACTTCAATGATGTCCTGGACAGAGCAAGTACACGGTAG
>CAXPUI010000578.1:0-2959 GCA_964220205.1 Candidatus Allofontibacter communis
TGGGATTGCAGGTAGAGGGTGGCGTGATGAGCCAGATCCCTGTCAGTGCTCTCGGCGAGTTCCAAGAGCCGCGACGTGCCCAACTGCTCATGGCCTGCCCGCAGTGCAGAGAGTTGTATTTCCGGATTACTATGTTGCAACGCACCCTCGACGGCCTCTGGTGTCAGCTGGTTTCGGCCTTGAAGCGTCCACAGCGCATGCACAGCTGCAATCGGATCATCGCCCTTGATCAGTCGCTGCAACTGCTGGTCGATCTGCTTGCCTTGTCTGGCGACGAGCAGACGTTGAGCCGTCTCTCTCTGCCAGCTGTTTTCGTGCCCCAGCAGTGTGACCAGGGCTTCGTCGTCATCAGGGATGGTTTGATCAGCAGGGCTACCGTTGATGGCGCTGACACGCCAGATGCGCCCCATGCCGACAGGTTTGTCCAGCCCCCTTGAGAGTGCCTGTTCTCTAAGCTGATCGGTCAGGAATACATGGTCCTGAATGATGCCTCGATACATGTCAATGACATAGAGTGCGCCGTCAGGGCCGATTGATAGGTCAACCGGGCGAAAACGTTCATCCGTGGATGCGAGAAACTCCCGTTGCTGCCACGTTTCGTCGGGATAAAGCTTGTGCTCTGTGCTGGCGGTCAGGTCTCCGATAGTCAAAGCGAGCTCGACGACAGCGTTAGCGGCTGGTTCAGCAACAAATACACGATTACTGAAAGAACCCGGGAACTGGCTGCCCCGGTAAGCGACCATGCCGCTCGCGGAAGTTGGCTTGTTGAGCCGACCATCTTCTCGCAGCACGCCGGGGACATAGGCCCGATTAACGCCGGGGTTGACCCGCACGGCAAATAACTGATCGTCTTTGCTTATCTGGTCATTGAGGCCGGGAGCGCGTTGATTGCCGGCTGCTATAACGGGCTGTGCATCGTAGAGATCTCCGAGCAGCAGGTTTGAATTGGTGTTGTAGTAGAGATTGCCAAGGTTGTCCTGAGTCATTCCCCATTGACCTCTGAACAGGGTAGGCTCGCTGATCAGCTGATCGTCAACCACCTGCATGCGACGGTCTGATTTTGCGCTGTAAATCCAGTTGTCGAGGCCGATTAGCAGCTTGTTCTCGGCATGTTCAACGCTGCCGGGCTGATTACCATATTCACCGAGGCTGATCTTATTCCGGCAGGTGATGGTTATCGTTTTACCCGGACATAACCAAAGATGAGGCGGTTCACCTATCAGGAGTCCTTGGTTGACGATGGCGATCGCCCGAGGCAGCACCAATCCGTCAAGCAACACGGTCCGTCTGTCGGGGTAACCGTCGTCATCGATATCATCGAGCCTGACGACCGAACCGACAGGCTCTTTTTCTCCGTTCCCCCAGGCGTCAGGCATGAAACCTCGCATCTCGACAACGTAGAGTGACCCGGCTTCATCCCAGGTGATAGCAACGGGATCTTCGACCAGCGGTTCCGCCGCGACCAGTTCGATGTTGAACCCAGGTGCGACAGCGAAAGCGGCCAGCGCTTCGGTTGGCGAGAGCTCAGGGGCAGGTGGTGGTTTCAGGGTCTGATAGAACGGCTTTTCTTCCGCAAGCGAACTCAGCCCGCCAAGGAAGGTCAACGTCAGGATGATGAGTACCGCTGGTTTCACAATCAGTAGGTCATCTCTGAGAGGTATGCGTATGACCGGACAATGGCTTTGGCCGGGTCCGGCGGATTGTCCCTTTCAACAAAGAAGTGTTTTGCGCCCTGTTCGACAGCGAGCCGTGTGAAAGCGGGGAAGTCAATCTGGCCGTAACCGACATCTTCAAAGTCACCGGAGGCATCGATGTCTTTCATGTGGCAGCTCGGGAAGCGACCGGCATGTCTTGTCAGGTAGTCTTCAAGACTGCCCCCTCCCTTGACGATCCAATAGGCATCGATCTGGAAGGCTACGTTCCCGGGTTCGGTCTGCTCCAGCATCAATTCGTAGGGGATAATCCCATCCACCTCTTTCAATTCCCAGTCGTGATTGTGATAACCGAACAGAACGCCAGCTTCAGCGCACAGGGCGCCTGCTTCATTCAAGCGCTCGATGTTTCGTTTTACCTGATCAGCGCTGCCAAAGTTATCGGGCATCAGGGCGGGCAAATTGAGGTATTGCTGGCCCATTTCCAACGCGATGTCCAGGGAGTGTCGGACATTCTCAAGGAGATACTCCGGCTTACCCTTTTCGCGAAAGAGGGTGAATGCCTCCTGGGTTGTCATCGTTGGAAAGTTGGGCGGTAACTGGGGGCTGATTCGTCCTACGGGCGTGGTTAGGTTGTTTTGCTGCAGCAATTGTTGAATGTAATTTGTCGGTCTGCCCAGGTGCCCGAGGGCAGAAAATTCAACTTCGGTGTACCCACTCTCTCCAACCCGCGCGAGGGTGCCCTCAAAATCCTTCATCATCAGTGGCGTCACTGTTGACAACTGAAGTCCAACGTTCCGCAGCTTGCTCGGCATGTTGTTGCCTCCCATTGCCAATCCTGGCCAGCCTGCGGTGGCGGCCAGGGCACCGAGTGCCAAGGTGCCCGAAGTCCTGCTTAAAAATTGGCGACGCTGCATCATGTCCTGCCGTTCTGTGAACCCGTTAGAAGTTTACACCTAACCGGACGCCGGCGTAGCGTTGTGCTTCCCTGGGCATGACATGGAAGTACACCGGACTGCCGCCCCATAGACCACCGATGTTCCCGATACCGGTAACGTATTCTTCTCCCAGGGCATTGTTGATGAAGGCGGATAGCTCATAGCGTCGATTACTGGTTTCAACGATACCCATGTTGATGTTGACGATACCAAATGCTTCCTGCTCGGCACCCGGGTCTCCAAGGAGGCTGAAGTTGACATCGCTCTGCCACTGGTAGGACACGTTGAAGAACCCGTCGAAGGGCAGGGTGTCGAAACTGCGGCTGTAATCTGCGCTGAGGGTAAGCTTGAAGTCGGGCGAATTGTTGA
>CAXPUI010000579.1:0-4598 GCA_964220205.1 Candidatus Allofontibacter communis
TGGGATATCGCGGCCATAACCGCGTTTTTCGGCATGTCCAATCGACTCGCCAATTTTCTGTCGATGCGGCCAAATGATGAGTTTTATCTTATGGGTCGTGTGCCGAGAGAAAAGGCGTAATCCTTGACTGGCAAGGATTTCCGTAAAAGATGACACTGTTAGCTGCTTCGCTGTGTCAACCTAAACCGGACGCCTCAGTAACCATTATGCACTCTGCAATCTACCTGATACTGCTTGTTCTCCTCACCGGATGCGCAACCCCCGTCGTCCAGCCCCCGGTTTATGTCACGGAAGAACCTGCTGTCCGCCAGCTCAACCGGAGTATTGACGCACTGCTGCTGGAAGCGAGCCGAACCATTCCGCCTCGCTCCACAACATTGCAACTACAGGCTGCCGCTATCGCCCTGGATGAACAGGATCGTGAGTTGGTGACGAGGATAATCAGGACTATCGAATCTCCCTACCTGAGCAACGACAACATCCTCAGCTATACCCTGATTCGCGCCGCACTGGCACTGCACCAGAACGATGCGGGGCTGGCGATCAGGCTGCTGGATGATCGCAGATTCCAGAACCTGGTTCTTAGTAGAGACAACCAGGTCCGCGCAAGCCTGCTTCGTGCCCGTGCCTACAAAATAGGTCGCAGTTACCTGGCAAGTGCCCGGGAGCTGATCTACATCGATCAGTTCATCCCCGTCGCGGACCAGCTAGCCAATCATGAAGAAATTTTGGCAACACTCCTGTTGCTGCCCGTGGAAACGCTGGAACACCAGGCAGAGCTGAGCGTCACGAGCGAAATCAAGGGGTGGTTGTCCCTCGCCGCAATGACCAAACGATATCAGCACGCGCCGCTCCAGCAGCTGAGTGCCCTGCAGGACTGGCAACGGGTATGGTCAGGCCATCCCGCTGCCCTGGTTGTCCCTACCTCATTGAGCATGCTGTCGCAGATCGTCCAGGACCGGCCGAAAAACATCGCGCTGGTCCTGCCACTAAAGGGTGAACTGGGAAAACTGGGGCGCGCCATTCGTGATGGCTACATTGCCGCACACTACACATTGACTCCAGATACCCAGCTCAATATTTACGACAGTACAACCGCAGACGTCATCGACCTGATTGCCCAGGCTCACCAGCTGGGAGCCGAAGTCATTATCGGCCCCCTGGATCGTGATCGCGTAACACGGGTCGCCCTGCACAATCTGCCGGTGCCCGTAATCGCCCTGAACCGCACCAGGCAAGGGGAAATCAATCCCAACCTGTACCAGTTCGGATTAGCCCCGGAAGATGAAGCCCGACAGGTCGCACAACAGGTTGTCAGTGAAGCGAAGCTGAATGGACTGGTGATTGCTCCTGACAATGACTGGGGCAAGAGAAACGTCAACGTGTTTGCCGAACACTTCACCGCGAAGGGCGGTGAAATCATCGACCGGGCCCTGTTTACCGAACAGAGCGATTATTCTGACATGGTCAAGTCCCTCTTAAACGTCGACACCAGTGAAGCCCGCGCTGCTGAATTGCAACGGATTACCGGGGAACGATATGAGTTTGCCGCCCGACGACGTCAGGATATCGACTTTGTGTTTCTCCTCGCCAATACAACCGAGGCGAGAGGCATCAATCCGAGGCTCGCATTTTTTTATGCTGAGGACATTCCCGTTTACGCAACCTCCCACGCTCACAGTGCTGAGGGTTCGCGGATCGATGCGATCGATATGAACGGCGTGCGCTTCTGTGACATTCCCTGGAAGCTCACGTCCGACGATGCGCTACAGTTAGCAACCATTGAGACCTGGCCAGAGGCAGGTCAGCAACTGGCCCCCTTCTTCGCGCTTGGTGTTGATGCCCACCGACTCTATCCCCGGCTTGACCAACTGAAGGAAGACGAACGAGAGCGCATTTTCGGCTCAACAGGCATTCTCAGCCTTAACGACAGAAACATCGTCCAACGGTCTCTCATGTGGGCACAATTCAAGGATGGTGAAATCAGCTCGGTTCCCATGCTGTTTGATGCCGTGAAGTGAACACCCAGGTTCGGGGCCAGAGAGCAGAAAACGACGCCAGGCTCCACCTTGAAAAACAGGGTTTTCATCTGATCGAGAAGAACTTTCGTTCCAAAGCAGGTGAGATCGATTTGATCATGGCGAAAGGCAGCCTCCTGATTTTCGTGGAGGTTCGCCTGAGAACCCGCTCAGACTACGGGTCCGGCGCAGAGTCAGTGACCAGGCAGAAACAACATCGACTAATCAGGACCGCCAGCTTCTTCCTGCAATCTCGGCGAGATCCAAAGTGGGAGTCATTTCGATTTGATGTCGTTGCTATCGAGAAGGAAATCGACTGGATCCCAGGTGCTTTTTCTCTGGACTGATGTCTCAGCGGTTCGTTATTCTTTATGGATGCGTAATCTACTTCTTTCCGTCTTGATCTTGCTGCAAGCCGCCTGCGGTGGTGGCGGTGGCGGCTCGTCCAGTCCCCCTCCCGCTCAGGTGTCAACTCCCGAGCCAGAACCGGTCTGGGAATATACCGCACCAGAAGACCTGGCAGATGGCTGGTCCGTGTCGAATCTGGATACTCAAGGGCTCGAGGAAGCATCGATTACCGAGCTCATGACCAACTTGATCGAAGACAACCTTGGTATAGACGGAGTGGCCATCGCCCGCAACGGTCTACTGGTGCTCGATGAACGAATCCGCAGCGAGCTCGCCACCAATGACACAGAAGCCGGCAACAGTGACATCGAACTGCATGCCGTCTACTCCGTCACCAAGAGCGTTAACGCCACGCTGGTCGGCAAGGCCGTAGAACAGGGTTTACTGGATGTCGACAATCAGATCCTGACGTTATTCCCGCAGTACGAACCGTTCGAGAACAACCATGCAGACAAAGAGAGCATGACCGTCGCAAATTTTCTCACCATGCGGCATGGTCTTACCTGGGACGAATTGACGCAGCCCTATGGTGACCCCGACAACTCACTCAGCTATGCTATCGAGAACTGCACGGACTACGTGAAGTGTCTGCTTGATCTGCCCATGGACGGAACGCCCGGCGAGACATTCAGTTATTCAACTCATGTCTCCCTCACCCTGGGAGCATTGGTTGAGCAGGAAAGCGGAATGGATTACCAGTCCTACGCAGACACACACTTTTTTGAACCTCTGCAGATAAGCAACTACCTGTGGAATGGACTCACGCCAACCGGTCGAACGCCAACCGGATCAGGCCTGTTCCTCACTACCCGCGATATGACTAAACTCGGCCAACTCTATCTCGACGGTGGAACCTGGAACGGTAATCGCCTGATACCGGCATCATGGGTTACCACCTCAACCAGCCAACTGGCCTCACTACCGGAGGCCTATGTGCCCAATGGTTACGGCTATCAGTGGTGGACCTACGATTTTTCAGGCCGTGAAGCATTCGCTGCTGTCGGGTACGGAGGGCAGTATGTCATTGTTATTCCCGAAGAAAGCCTGGTCGTCACCTTTACGAGCAACAATTACCTTGCCGCAAACGCGCTCTCGTTACCGCTAGACCTCCTGGTTGATTACATTTTGCCCGCTCTGCAATGACAAGCCTCGATTTCCTGGTGCCTCGATTTCCTGGTGCCTCGATTTCCTGGTGAATGAACAGTAAATCGACAACTGAAAACCGGATCACCATTGAGCCTCTTATATATGCCTGACAATAGAATCAAACTAAACCGGATACATCATTCTTACGCACTATTACTGGTCAGCGTAGCCATACTGCTTTCATTGCCAGGATGCACTGCAAACTCGGTAAGCGAAGCATTCGATGACTCCAGAAATGCTTCTCTGGCTGAAAGACTCATCAAGAATTCCCACCCTGGGTTCAAGGATGCTAATTTCGCAGTGACCAGTTTCAATGGCATTCTCCTGATTACCGGTCAGGTACCTTCCGCTGACATGATCCCTATCGCTACCAGCGAAGTTGACCGGCTAAGGAACGTCCGCAAGGTTCACAATGAACTGGCCGTCGCCGGCCCAACGTCCATGATCTCAAGGACCAATGACTCCTGGCTGACAACCAAAATCAAGTCTGCACTTGCCGCAGAAGAGGATACAGACGCCACGCGAATCAAGGTTGTCACTGAGAATGGCGTCGTCTTCCTGCTGGGTTTACTTTCCCGAGCTGAAGCTGATGCAGCAGTCGCGGTAACCCGAGACATCCAGGGCGTTCAAAAAATCGTCAAACTGTTTGAATACATGAACTGAGGAAAACCATGCCCAAACTTCTCTACATCAATGCCTCCCCCCGCGCTGAATCAGTGTCCCATCAGGGAGCGCAGGTATTCCTTGAGGCTCTGGGCAAACGCGTTGAGGTCCAGCATATCAACCTGTTCAGCACAGCTCTGCCCGAGGTCGATGAAGCGATGACCTCGGCAAAGCTGAAATACATGATGGGGTCCGACATGTCCTCAGAAGAAAGCCAACAATGGCAGAAAGTGATCAGCCTGGCTGAAGAACTGAAAGCAGCTGACTACTATCTGATGGCTGTCCCCATGTGGAATTTCGGCTTGCCTTACCGATTGAAGCACTATATTGATGTGGTTAACCATCCGAATCTAACATTTACGA
>CAXPUI010000580.1:0-2717 GCA_964220205.1 Candidatus Allofontibacter communis
CAGTTCGCTGCAGGCTCTTTCCGCATTACTCGAAGGGGCATATAAAAAACAAGCCAGTGAGCACGAAATCAACGACCTGTTCAGCAACTTGACCAGGGAACTCGAGATAGTCATTCGGAACATCAACGCCGCGCTCAACGCCATTGACCAGGGCCAGGTCAAACGTCAACTTACCGACGAGGATATCGCCGCGATGATCGTCGAGATGCGCCGCCTGATCCAGGCCAGCGACACCCGTGTCACGGATATGATCCACGAATTGAGGTCATCTAACGTGACCGCCAGCAATCGTGACTTCGAGGAGCTCTTCAAAGCCGTATCAGAATTCGACTTCGAACAGGCAGAAACGGTACTGAACAGACTTGCCTTAAGCTACAAGGAAGGTTGAGCAGGTCTATTCGGGCAGTCTATGGCAGACGAATTCACTATTCTGATCGTCGACGATGTCCCGGAAAACATCCAGGTCATCTCGGCGGTGCTGCGTGACAACTACCGGGTGGTAGCGGCTCCCCGCGGAGAGAAAGCCCTCCAGATCGCTCAATCCGACCATCCTCCTGATCTCATACTGCTTGATATCATCATGCCCGAAATGGACGGATTCGAGGTCATCGAAGCGCTGAAAGGAAATCCGAAAACAGCAAACATTCCCGTCATCTTCGTCTCAGCCCTGAACGATGAATTCGATGAAGCCGCCGGCCTGAACAGCGGTGCCGTCGATTACGTCACAAAACCAATCAGTCCTGCACTTCTTCTGGCGAGAGTCAGAAACCATCTCGCCCTTTACAACCAACAGCGGGAATTGCAGCGCCTGGTTGACGAACGAACCAGTCAGATCAACGAGACACGAATCGAGGTGGTCAGGCATCTCGGTCGTGCTGCAGAATTCAAGGACAATGAAACAGGTCTGCATGTCATCAGAATGAGTCTGTATGCAAAACTATTGGGCGAGACGATTACCGGCAGTGACACCTGGGTCGAAACCCTCTATCAGGCGACCCCAATGCATGATATCGGCAAAATCGGTATTCCGGACAGTATTCTCCTGAAACCCGAAGAACTTAACGACTCTGAGTGGACCCTGATGAAAAAACACACTCTGTTCGGGGCGAAAATTATCGGTGACCATGACTCAGAACTGCTGAAAATGGCCAGAAGCATTGCCGAGTTTCATCACGAAAGCTGGGATGGCAGTGGTTACCCGCATGGTATCGCAGGCACCGACATCCCGCTGGCCGCCAGGATCGTCAAGGTGGCAGACGTATTTGACGTGCTTACGACTGAACGGCCTTACAAAGAGGCATGGAGTTTTGATGAGGCGGCGATCACCATCGAAGAACTTGCAGGGCTGCACCTGGATCCCGGGGTTGTTCAGTGTTTCACTGAGAGACGCGCCGATATTCTGGATATCTACCAGCGCTATGCCGAAACTTCGACACCCTTCAGAACATCATTTTCCGAACGAGGCAATATCCTTAACTAAATAGCTCTCCATCGAACCCTTGCCCTTGAGTTCCACCGTAGCCCGCTTTTCAAAATCGAAACTACCCGCTAGTTTCTCCGCTATTTTTTCCGACACATGGATACGCCCCGGCAGCCCGGAAGATTCAAACCTTTCGGCCGTATTGACGGTATCTCCCCAGATGTCGTAAATCGACCGACTGCCTTCCAGAACACCAGCAACCACTGGACCACAGTGAAGACCTACACGCAACTCAAATGGATGAATCAAGTCACTACGCATGTTTTCCATACAGGCTATGGCATCTAAACCAAATTTAACCAGGGCAATGTGATGCTCCGGGCCCTGATCGTTAAGATTGGAAGCCACCATGTAACAATCGCCAATCGTTTTGATTTTCTCCACTTTATGAAGCGCGACGAGCTGGTCAAATGCGAGGAAGACTTTTTTTATTTCCGCGACCAGCACAGGGGCTGGCAGGGTCTCCGCCATGGAAGTAAAACCAACCAGGTCAGCAAACAGGACACCCACATCATCAAGCTGATCGGCGATCTCTTCCTGCCTGTTCAGACGTTCAACGATGTGCGCAGGGAGCACGTTCTGCAGCAACTGCTGGTAGGCATTGCGCTCTCGCTGAATGGCCAGGCGCTGTTCAGTGACCAGCAATTGCGTTGAGACTCTGGCGTGCAGAACATGAGGACTGACTGGCTTGGAGATAAAGTCAGAGCCTCCTGCTTCCAATGCTGTGGCTTCCGACTCCTCATCTGCTCGGGATGTCAGGAAAATCACCGGAATCGATCGTGTTTCGTCACGGGACTTCAGTTGCCGCAGGACGTCAAAGCCGTCCATTTCCGGCATAACAATGTCCAACAAGATGAGATCCGGCGGGGATTTTAAAGCAATCTCCAAAGCTTTCGCCCCACTGGTCGCTGCCTTGACTTGGTAAACAGCACGCAGCGTATTCGAGATCAGATCAATAATCTCGACTGAATCATCAACAACGAGTATGACGGGCTTCGCCACCGTGACCATGTCCCCACTTTATGTTCGGTTCGGCTTTAATGTTCGGCTTTAATGCCCGGTTATTCTACCAAACTCCCCCCTGACTGGGAGCAGAACCGGATGTATGGACTACCACCAGGGATGCCGTGTCATTCGACTGGTGGTGTCCAAAGCTCTACGAGGCAGCGGTACTAGGCCGCGATCACTTCCTCCGCCAGCGACTGCATGGTCTCTGCCGGATTGCCCGCGCCCATGA
>CAXPUI010000581.1:0-3876 GCA_964220205.1 Candidatus Allofontibacter communis
GGCGATTTATGCATATCGCGGGTGTTCTCCCCATGCGCACGCATCGATATAAGGTCAGCCTTGGGTTCTTCATTGACTCGTTCATTCCATAACCGCGTGAAGTATTCCAGGCAATTCATCAATTCCTGCTGGCGGGTCTTGTAATCTACCAGCTCTCTAGGGGCCGTCGCGGTATCGGACCAGTGAGTCAACAAACGACGGTCTGCAAAGGGGAAATCAAACAATGTCGCCAGCATCTGGGTCGTGAGCTCAATTGACACCAGATCAACCCAGTTAAAAGTCTCGCCGCGCGGCAGAGAGTCAAGGATATTGCCTGCCCGCTCTCGTATCGTGGCTTCCAGTTTCGCCAGATTACTCGGCGCTACGACAGGGGCCACCGTCGCTCGCTGAATATCGTGTTTCGGCGGATCCATGGCAATGAAGTTGGTAGTCTGGAAGTTTTCTCGCTCAAACATCCGGCTCTGGGGCAGCCCCAGCGTAATCCCATCTTCCGACGAGAAGACCTGATGATTCTTCTCAACCGCCATAATGTCGTTAAACTTGCATATCGACCAGACCCTGCCCCACTCTTCGTCCTCATTGAGATGAACCGGGTCCTCACTGCGCAGCCGGCGGAAGTATTCCCAATGGGCATCTGCCTGGAAGTAACCGGGTTCGTTCATGTTGATGTCCTCAAGGGGCATCGTCCATGGATCTGGAAAACTTGTACTCTGCAGACTTAGTTCACTCATACTGGTTTAATTAACGCTGTTTCACGTAACTAAAGCCTACTTGGGATTAAGCCGGCGGGTCAAACCCTCAACCGGCTTTTGATCTATCAACAAATAACAACAGGCCTGGCATCGATCGAATAATCCTGTCCTTTGAAAATTGGATAGAAACCAGGTTCGAGGGGGAGACATAGATGAAAACTGACTTATCGGGTCGCGTTGCACTGGTAACAGGGGCTGGCACGGGAATTGGCAAAGCGATTGCTATCGATCTCGCAGAAGCTGGTGCATGCGTGCTGACCTGCGGTCGACGCAAGGAGCTTTTGGAGCAGACTCTCAGCGAACTCGGCGGCGCAAACAATGGCAGATCTTATGCTGCTGATCTGACAGACCCTGTGGCTGCAGAGAAAGTAGCAGCAGACATCGTCACGGATTACGGCAGTGTCGACATTCTCATCAATAATGCCGGCTTCAGCTCAAAAGTCAGAAGCGCTCGGCACATCGGTGCAGAGGAATGGCAGGGTGTCATGGACGTCAATACGCTTGGACCGGTCATTCTGACCAAGTTCCTGCTCCCCGGCATGATCGAAAAACAGCGCGGTGATGTCGTGATGATTTCTTCCCTCGCTGGACTCAGGCCCAATGTCATGGCAGGCGCGGCATATAGTGCGGCAAAGGCGGCTGCCCGCGCCTACATGGAAGTGCTGTATTCCGAAGTCCGCAGACACGGCATTCGCTGCACAACAATTTTTCCCGGGGAGGTCGATACACCGATCCTCGACAATCGCGCCCTGCCACCTGACGCCACAGCAAGAGCGACGATGATGCAGGCTGAGGACATCTCCGCCGTTGTCATGACCGCCCTGCAACTCCCGCCGCGAGCGACGGTCCTTGAGCTTTCCATCGGCGCGACCGAACCCAGGGATATGAGTGACGATGTAAGAGCGGCGCTCACCAAGGAAAAGCCCTGATCGGACTTCTCCTCAGTATTCGGTCGTCAACTGATGACGTGCAAACTTCAGATCATTGATAACAACATACAGGCAGGGAATCAGGATCAGGGTGATCACCGTCGCAAACAGGATACCGAATCCCAGCGAAACCGCCATCGGCGTAACGAACTCGGCAGACATGCTGGTCTCCAGGAGTATTGGCAAAAGCCCGAAAAAGGTCGTCAGGGAGGTCAGCATAATGGCCCGAAAGCGCTGCATACCTGATTCGACGACAGCGTGAAATATATCCCTGCCCTCCGCGATCGATTTATTGACGAAATCCACCAGGATAATACTGTCGTTAACGACGACGCCCGCGAGCGCAATAATACCGTAGACCGACAATGCACTGAACGGTATGCCTACAATGATATGACCGAGCAACGCGCCGATCATCCCGAAGGGAATAACGCCCATGATGATGAGGGGCTGAATGTAGGATTTCAGAGGAATAGCCATCAGCGCGTAGATACCAAACAACGCAAGCGCTGCAGTAAATATCATTCGCTGGACCAGTTCCTGCTCTTCCAGGCTCGCACCACCCAGTTCAATACTAACGCTTGGGTACTGGACCTTCAGGCGGGATGCAAACTCGCCACGAGATATGTCACGGACGATTCTCCCTGGATCCATGGTTGCCTTATCAACGTCCGCTGAAATGTAAACAGAGCGTTTTCCCCATGACCGATAGATAACGGAAGGGGTTTCGCGCTGATCGACTTCAGCTACCGCAGAAAATGGCACCTCATCTCCAGCCCCGGTGCGAATATACATGGATTCCAGGTTACCGATGGACTCCCGCTCTTGGCGCGGGTAACGCACCATGACTTTAACCTCCTCCCGTCCGCGCTGGATACGCTGAACTTCGACGCCATAAAACGCTGCCCGCACCTGGCTGGCAAGATCGGTCAGTGTTAATCCTAATGCCTCAGCGGAAGGCTTGATCCTGAGGTTCAGTTCAGGGATCCTCCCGGTCTCCGAGCTTTCTATTTCATAGACTCCCAAGTAAGCATTGAGTTGAGCCTCCAGCATCGCAGCGGCCCCCGCCAGCTGCTCCCTGTTGGCCGACACTAACCGAAATCCAAGATCCTTCCCCTGACCATGAGACTTCTGCCAGCCGGCCATATTCATGTTTTTGACACCGGCCACATCACCGATCCGTTCTCGCCATTCCGCGACAATGGTTTCCGGCTGGATCGCGAGCCCATCAAGCGCGTTAAGCTCGCCCATCACAGAAGCGGATGAACCGTAGGTGTAGCTGGCGACATTTCGCAGAAATTTTTCGTCCTCAGGCTTGCTGTCATTTGTATCCAGAAGCGCCTGGTGAATGTGTTCCGCGACCCGGACAGTCTGGGCTGAAGCGGTTCCCTCGATCATCTCAACCTGGACTCTGACAAAGTCTGAACTCATGTTTGGGAAGAAGACCGTGCGAATGTAAGGGCTCAGTACAAGTCCGAGCGAAAGAATCAGCATCGCCAGGAAAACAGAGATGGTCGTATAGCGGGCTTCCAGACAGCGGACCAGCAGGGGCTGATAGATATTTTCAATGACGTGTTTCAGACCCGATGCAAACCAGGCCTGGAACCGGCGAATGGGAGAATCCGTCACCTGTGTCAGCGGTTTCATACTGGCCAGGTGTGCAGGCAGAATGAGTTTCGATTCCACGATTGAGAAAAGCAGACACAGGATCACCACCGATCCAATAGCGAAGGGGATTGGCCCGAAACTGCCAGGCACGGTCAGGAAAGGAACGAACGTTGCCACCGTGGTCAGGACGCCGAATGTTGCGGGCATCGCGACCCGTCGCGCACCACGAATCACACTGTCGAGACTGAGCCCATCTTTTTCAGTCGCCGTTTGCACACTCTCCCCGATGATAATCGCATCATCAACCACAATTCCAAGCACCAGGATAAATCCAAAGATACTCAGAACGTTGATTGAACCCCCGACGAGAGGCATCAGGGCAAAGGCACCGAGAAAAGCAATCGGCATACCCAGCATGACCCAGAAAGCCAGCTGAAGTCTCAGGAAAATTCCGAGCACAACCAGGACGAGAACAACCCCCATCACCATGTTACCCAGCATCATTGAGCGGGTTTCCTCCAGTAACGTTGTCGCGTTCATCCAGGATTCAACCTGCACACCCTCAGGGAGAGCGTCACGCAATTCCT
>CAXPUI010000582.1:0-2930 GCA_964220205.1 Candidatus Allofontibacter communis
GCAGATGGCTTTGGGTTTGAGTTCGATGGAGAGTCAGGCGATTACGTCAAAATTCCCCAGATCAGGGGAGTGCGGATTGGGAACAATGTTGAAATTGGGGCAGGTTCTACCATAGACAGGGGTGCCCTGAGCGCTACGAGTATCGGCGATGGCTGCAAGCTTGATAACCAGGTACAGGTTGGTCACGGGCCAACTATTGATCATCATACCGTCATATCAGGCTGCACAGCGATAGCGGGCAGCACGCGAATCGGTAGCTATTGTTTGATTGGTGGAGCGGTAGGAATCGTAGATAATATAGAAATCGCCGACCAGGTCGAGATCACCGCGATGACACTCGTCAGTCAGTCGATAGAAGAAAAAGGCCGCTATTCTTCTGGCACAGGATTGATGCCAGGTAGAGAGTGGAAAAGGAGTATTGTTGGTTTCCGCAAACTCGATGAGATTATTAAGCGGTTGAGACGCCTGGAGTCGGACCGTTAGCCTGGAACACCCATGGAAGTTACAGAAATAAAAAACCTGCTACCGCATCGCTACCCGTTCCTCATGTTGGACAGGGTGGTTGAATATGAAGCGAACAAACGGATTGTCTGTATCAAGAATGTGACCATCAACGAGCCTGTCTTTGATGGGCACTTTCCCGGTACACCCGTTTTCCCAGGAGTGTTGATTGTTGAAGCGCTCGCCCAGGCCTCTGGCGTGCTGGCGTTTCGCAGCCGAAACCGAACTCTCGATGATGGTTATATCTACTACCTGGCTGGAACCGACAAAACCAAGTTTAAGCGTTCCGTAGTGCCAGGTGATCAGCTCAGGCTCGAGGTTGAGATTGTTAACCTGCGACAGCACTGGATGAAAGCTTCGGGGAAGGCTTTCGTGGAAAATGACCTGGTGTGTTCCTCTCTCCTGACTTGTGCAGAACAGAAAGTTTCGGAGTAACAGGTGTCTCACAATAACCGGGCCATGAAGATCGCCATGGTTGCGGGCGAAGCGTCGGGTGACAATCTTGGCGCTGCACTCATGTGTCAACTGAGGCTCCAGGTCCCTGACGTTCAGTTCGTCGGTGCGGGTGGTACGGCCATGCTTGACGAAGGGCTGGATTCGCTGGTTGAGATGGACCGCCTTTCGGTTAATGGCTTTATCGACCCGATCCTCCGTTTGCCGGAACTCATCAGTATTCTGTTCAAGATAAGGAACCGGATTCTGGAATCCGGTGCGACCTGTTTCGTTGGTATTGACTCCAACTTCTTCAATATCCTGCTGGCAGGTCTGTTAAAGGGGAGGGGCCTGAAGACGGTGCAGTACGTGTCGCCCACAGTCTGGGCCTGGCGAAGTGGTCGTGTGCGGCGCATAAAGCGCAACATTGACCTGATGTTAACCCTGTTTCCTTTTGAAGAAGCTATCTACAGGGAGCATGACATTCCTGTGGCGTTTGTCGGTCACCCCAAGGCGTCGGAAATAGATCCGTCGGCTGGCTTTGCGGGTAGGTCTGTAGCCAGAGATAACCTCGAGATCCCGCATGATGCCTGTGTGATGGCAGTATTGCCGGGAAGTCGCCGCAGCGAGGTTGCAACTTCAGGACGGGACTTCTTTAGCGCGTTAACCCTGATGAACAGCAATGTGGACTTGATCCTTCTGCCAGCGGCCAGTGAGCAGCGGCGGATCCAGATTATGGAATTACTTGCAAGCTTCCCGACCCTGGCTTCATCAGTGAGAGTTCTTTCGGGTGACTCCCGGATGGCTATGACAGCGGCTGACCTGGTGCTTGCCAATGGTGGCACAGCCGTCCTTGAAGCCATGCTGCTGAAAAGACCTGTGGTCATGTCTTACCGAATCGGTCGGCTGAGCTATCTGATTGTCTCGAGTCTGGTCACCTCAGGGTGGTTCGCCCTGCCGAATATTCTCGCGGACAGAATGCTTGTACCTGAATTGATCCAGGACGATGCGACTCCGGAGAATCTGGCACGGGCTGTAGATGGGTTGCTGCAAACTGAAGATAAGGCAGAACTGATTAGGGAATTTGATGAAATTCATCATCGGTTGATAAAGGCTGAAAGCGCAGCCGCTGATGAAGTCCTGAAACTGTGTGGTCACCATGTATCTTCCTGAGCATGTCGTAGGTGTTGATGAAGTTGGTCGGGGCCCTCTGGCGGGCGCTGTGCTAGCGGCCGCGGTCATCCTTGATCCGGTCAGCAGTATTGAGGGTTTACGTGACTCGAAGCAGTTGACGGAGAAACGTCGTCGTCATTTAGATGAGGAGATACGCAGTAGAGCGCTGGATTTCTGCATCGCTCGAGCGGACGTGAGTGAGATTGATGAGCTGAACATACTTAACGCCAGCATGCTGGCAATGCAGAGAGCCGTTCAAGGATTGTACCTGCCTATCGACATTGCACTTATCGATGGCAATCGCCTGCCAGAACTACCCTGTCCCGCGGAGTACCTGGTCAAGGGTGATAGTAAAAGTGATGCGATCAAGGCAGCGTCGATCATCGCAAAAGTTGCCAGAGACGATGAAATGATAGAGCTTGATGCGAAATATCCTGACTATGGATTGGCAAAGCATAAAGGTTATCCCACCGCCGCTCACCTGGCAGCATTGAAACGTCATGGGCCGTCATCTATCCACCGCATGTCGTTTGCGCCCTGTCGCCAGGGTGAGTTGCGTCTGGACTAGAGCGTGGGCCAACTTCCCTGTGGCTTTAAGGTCCGATGCCTTTGCCTGCTGATCCTGTTCACGCCAATCGCATTGACGGGCTGCTCTGAGCCTCGGCCACTGTCTGCCTTGGACTACGCCGATCGGCTCGCCAGGGTGTTACAGGAAGTCCCCATTGATCCCTCTCCGCTGCCGAGGCACGACTATCCGAGACAGCGAGATCTTCAGGTCACTTTTGAGACCCACGCGATTAATCTGCTTGAATTCCTGGCTTTAG
>CAXPUI010000583.1:0-2264 GCA_964220205.1 Candidatus Allofontibacter communis
TCGCTTTTCAGCAGAATGCCTTCACGAAGAACGAGGTAAACAAATGCAATGAGTCTGAAAACACCAATCAGGACGAAGCTGTAGGCGGAGCCCATCAGCCCAAGGGCAGGAAATCCGAACAGGCCAAAAATCAGTACAGGCGACACCGCAATCTGCACGAGTGCACTGATCGTCATGACCGCCCCCGGCGTTTTGGCAATGCCGAAGGCCCGCAGCACCGTACTGGCAACCATGGGCAGGGTAAAGGTGAACAGGCCCAGCACCCAGATCTCAGCAAAGGCAACGACCATCGTCAGCACCTCACCTTCTGCACCCATCAAACTATAAAGCTCTTCGAGCCAGAAGAAGACGCTGCTGATGACCAGCAATGTCAGCACTGTGGTCAGGACAAAAGCATGCGTTACATAACGAATGGCCAGGGATCGCTGTCCTGAGCCCTCTGCCCGGGCAATCACCGAAGAAGCACCAATGCCCACACCCATTGAAAGACTGGTCAGCGCCATGATGACCGGGAACATGAACGAGTATGCAGCCAGTTCTTTAGCACCCAGGAACCCTACATAAATGGTTTCAATCATCGATCCCAGGATCATGCTGCTGATACCCAGGAAGTAGGGAATAGTCATCCTTGTGAGCTGCGAGCTCACGTTACCCCGGGTTAAATCCTGCATGGCCATCTCGGCATATTGATTCCAAACGAAACTAAAACCAAGCAACAATCGCGGCAGTGTTATCATCAGATAATCATTGAATAGAGGACCCTGGTATGGACCTACGACTCGGCGTACATGTCGGCCAGCAGAACATGACCATGACAGACATGCGATTACTGTGGCGCAAGCTGGACGAAAAGGTTGACTGGATATCAGCCTGGGACCACTTCTACGAGGCACCACCGGCCGGCGGTACCATCGACCATTTTGAAGCCATGACGACCCTCGGTGCCCTGGCTGCGGAAACCAGGAACGCCGCTATTGGCGTCATGGTGCTGTACGTCGGTTACCGGAACCCGGCCAGTATCGCCAAGGCTGCTGCAACCCTGGATCATATATCCAACGGCAGATTCGAGCTGGGGCTGGGAGCCGGCTGGCACGTCGAGGAAGCGACCGCGTTTGGCTATGACTTCCCACCGATTGGCACCAGGCTCGACATGCTGGAAGAAGCCACCACAATTATTCGGAGCATGCTTACCCAGGAGCGCACCACATTCAACGGCAGCCATTACTCCGTAGAGAACGCGTCGAATCTGCCAATGCCGGTCCAGGAAAGACTGCCCATCTGGATCGGCGGAGTCGGAGAAAAACGAACCCTGAAAATCGTCGCTGAGCAGGCAGACGGGTGGAACGCAGCGTATATCTCAGCGGAGGACTTTGCCCGGCTCAACTCAGTATTGGACCAGTGGTGCGAGAAAGCTGCTCGCGAACCAGCGACCCTCGATCGGTCTATCCACCTCACTTTCAACCTCGGTACCACTCAGGCTTCAGTTGATGCCCAGCGAGCACAATTGCGAGAGGCCTGGGGTCCTGCAGCCAGTCGTATCGAACGGGGCGCACTACTGTGTACACCCAATGAGGCAGTAGATCGTTTGAACCAGTATCGTGAAAACGGCGCATCGATGATCAACATCGCATTACGGGCCCCCTGGGACGAGGAAGCGCTGGACGCCTACCTGGAGGAAGTCATCCCCCAGGTTCGGTGACCCATCAACTCTTTGCGATGCTGACCATCTCGGCGATGTCCGTAAACTTGACCCGGGGACGGCCTGCAGCTTCACCGCGGGAGGTCTCCTCCGCATCGATGCGCAGCCACTCAGGGTAACTGATCGCGTCAGGTTGTCTGGCTTCGATCAATTGTTGAGCACCTTCTGCCGAAGGGTCTTCCGGCATATTGATCTGTCCAGCCGCTAGGTCTTCCACCATGCAGCCCACCGTTTCCTGCGCGCAGGTCTTGTTAGTCCCGATGACGCCCGTCGGCCCGCGCTTGATCCAGCCAGCCGTATAAATACCCGTAACGGCCGAACCATCCTCTGCCTGGACCCTGCCGGCAGAATTATTGATAGTGCCGTTACGCTCATCATAAGGAATCTCCGGCAAAGGCTGCCCCAGGTAACCGACTGACCGGAAAACCAGGCCTACCGGGATAATCTCTTCCTCGTCAGTGGCCTGTGGCCGGATCGACCCGTCGTCACCCTGCACCAGCTTGTTTTTCACCAGTTTTATGCCGGTCACACGACCATCCTCGCCGATCAGTTCGGTCGGTGATAC
>CAXPUI010000584.1:0-5989 GCA_964220205.1 Candidatus Allofontibacter communis
CTCAGTTGCAGGATGAAGCGCCTGAAGTCGGTGAATCGGTGTCTGCCGGTCCGGCGATCGGCCAGATTGACGAAGATCGAATCAATAATGCGCATACAGAGCCTGGGAACTGGCTCGCCCACGGCAGGACCTATGAAGAGCAACGATTTTCACCCCTGACCAGCGTCAACAAGGAATCGGTCAAGAATCTTGGCCTGTCCTGGTTTAAAGACATGAATACGAATCGTGCGTTGGAGGCGACACCGATTGTTGTCGACGGCACGATGTTCATCACCAGTTCCTGGAGCCGGGTTTATGCACTGGACGCGGTGACGGGCGAAGAGAAGTGGATGTTCGATCCAGAAGTTCCGAGGGAACATGGACGCAAAGCCTGTTGCGATGTGGTTAACCGAGGAGTGGCGGTCTACAAGGGGCACGTCTACTTCGGCAGCCTGGATGGCCGTCTGTTCGCCCTGAATGCTGAGACTGGGCAACCTGTCTGGGAGGTCGATACCATTATTGATCGTACCCGGTACTACACGGTAACGGGTGCACCCCGCGTCGCTAACGACAAGGTTTTCATTGGTAATGGCGGAGCGGAGTTCGGGGTTCGTGGTTACGTGACTGCGTATGATACGAAAACCGGTGATGAAGTCTGGCGCTTTTTTACCGTCCCGGGCGATCCGTCTCAGCCGTTCGAAAATCAGGCCATGGAAATGGCAGCGGCCACCTGGCAAGGCACGACCTACTGGGAGTATGGCGGCGGTGGTACTGTCTGGAATTCCATTGTGTATGACCCGGACTTCAATCATGTCTATCTGGGCGTTGGTAATGGTTCACCGTGGACCCGTGAAGTCAGGTCGCCGGGAGGTGGTGATAACCTGTTCCTGTCTTCCATCGTGGCGCTGGATGCGGACACGGGAGAATACCAGTGGCATTACCAGACAACCCCGGGGGATAACTGGGACTATACCGCCGTTCAGGATATTGCACTGGCTGATATGAATATCGATGGCCAGGATCGCAAGGTACTGCTCCAGGCACCGAAAAATGGCTTTTTCTACGTGCTTGACCGAGCAGACGGTAAGTTGCTGAAAGCCAATAAGTTTGCCACGGTAACCTGGGCATCCCACGTCGATCTCGATACGGGCAGACCCGTGGAAAATCCTGACATGGCCTATGAAGATAGCGCCAAGTGGATTCTGCCGGGCCCGCTGGGCGCCCACAACTGGCAGGCCATGTCGGTTGATGTGGCCAATGGTATCGCCTACCTGCCTGCTCAGGATAATCCATTGATTTACGCCATGTCGGATGAGTGGTACCAGACTGGCCTCTATAAGCGACACCCCGGTCGCATGAACCTGGGACTCGAATTCGGGCGAATCGCCCAGTTGTTTCTCGACAATATCGAGGAATGGCCGACGCCCAAGGGATATCTCAAAGCATTTGACTTCATGACGGGTGAGGACAAGTGGGTTGTGGAATTTCCCCATTACTGGAACGGAGGCGTGCTGGCGACAGAAGGTGGCTTGGTCTTTCACGGCAACGCGCTAGGGACCTTTGCTGCTTATGACAAGGATTCGGGTGAAGTGTTGTGGGACTTCAACACCTATGTCTCGATGCTCGCGCCACCAATTACCTATGAAATTGATGGCACCCAGTACGTGTCAATTATGACTGGAACTGGTGGTGGTGACCTGTTTTCCGGAGAGCCTCTGGACCCGGTAGCTAAGCCTGCGTCGCTGATACACAGTAATACTGGCAGACTGCTTGTGTTTGCCCTGGGTGGAGAAGCTTCGCTGCCAACTCCCACGATACGGGACGTCACTATTCCGGAACAGCAGCTGGCTGAGGTCAGTGAGGCTGAACTGGCTCAAGGTGAAATCCTGTATCACGATTTCTGTGCGCCCTGTCATGGACTGGTTGTCCGCTCAGGTGGGGTTATCGCGGATCTGCGTCGTATGAGCCAGGGTTCTCATGACAACTTCGATGCGATTGTCCTTGAGGGATTGCTGGCGGGAACTGGTATGGCGTCATTTGATGACTCACTGACACCCGCGGATACCAGTCGGATCCATAACTATGTAAAAGCTCGCGCTCATGAAGATCGAGAGGCGGCGCTGGGTAACAAGGACGCACCCAGGCTGACCTGGCAGAAATAGGGGCTATCGAGGGGGGGGTTTTGGTGGCAGGGTTCGAGGCGGTGCCCTCATGAATCTGATGTTTACCATGCCCTCGCTATCGCCGGTGACGCCGAGTTCACCGGCATAGTCGGATAGTTCCTCGCCATCCTCCTGCGGTGCCATTAGATTCCTCGACCAGGCGCCGTTGAGTTCTTCGCCATCCTCGATGGCGGACATGGCGGCTTCGGCATTTTCTGCTTCTGACTCTGACCATTTGATTCGGTGAACTCTAGGTGGGCCATAAGGTAATCCTGCCTCGTCCAGGGGTCTGACCCAGTAGTAGATGTGCCCGGGTTCATCGTCGGCGCTAACTCGTTCCTCGATGGAGAGGTAGATCAGTCTGAACTCGTCGGGCAATGGCTGGTTGGTTGCCCAGCCCGTGAGATGTTGGTATCCGAACCAGGTACCAACATAGAAGCTGCTCACCAGCACGATGACGCCTGACTTGACCGGAAAGGAATAACGGGTTGCCAGGTTCATGTTCAACAGGAGTGCGGCTGTCAACGCATAGGCAATCGAGAGAAGGATGATGGTCAGTTCAATCATGGCTTTTTCAGTGCCTGGGTCAGCAGTCGTTTCTGCAGCCGATTAGTGCCAAGCACATTACCATCGGCATCGAGCCGAAACCTTACCGCTGTTTGCTCGTCCCCGGTGCCACCCAGGTCGAGCTTACCGTAGTGCACCAGAGAGACCTCAGGGTTGAGCTTCTCTACTTTGACGGAGACTGGTAACGGTTCGCCGTAATGTGAGCGATAGTGCAGGAGGTTGACGACATATTCACCACTTTGTATAGCCCGAACAGTGATGGTTTCCTGGTTGATGGGGTTCATGACGGTCTTGCCATCCATGGTCACGCTGTCAGCCAGCAAGCCCCGATCGTCGCGGTCCAGATGCATCAACCCGCTATCGCGGTTGTGATACCAGACGATCTCGCCCTGGGGTCCCTCTATCAGCATGTCCACGTCGTCCGGATGCTGGTCTGGCCAGCGAACAGTGATCAGCATTTCTGCTTTGGCTTCTACTTTACCTTCCTCCTCCGGGTCGCTGATCAGCATGAAGGCGATGATAAACATCATGGCAAAGCCACGCAGTGCATTGAATAAAAGGTCTGTGAAGGCGTCAGACGAGCCCGCTGCGCTGAGCTCCCTATGCCGCATCGTCGTTGGTTTGGAAGTAACGCCGAACCTCGAGGGAAACCTGATAAACCATATCGGCGGCCGCGGATTCGAGAATGTAGTACTGGAACCTGAGCAGGGTGCTGGTAATCAGGCCGGTGAGGGTTGTATAGAGAGCGACAGCCATTCCACCGCTCATGCTGGCAAGCAATTGTTGCATAACGGAGCTATCAAATTCCCGGATGCTGGAAACGGGGAGAAGCATCAGGATAAAGCCGATGATCGTCCCCAACAGACCAAGCCGCAGAAGGACGTCACTCGCGAAGTAACCGAAAGCATGTCTATTAGAGACTCGATCTGCAAACAGGTCTAATGATTCTATCGCTTGCTCAGATGAAGTAGCTGAACGCAATTGCTGCCTGAGATCTTTGATGAGATTCTCTTTGCCGGATATGTGTTCTGGTGAAGCGGATTCGGCTAATTTCAGCGTGTCGGCGCTGTCGGATTCATTGGACAGTCGCGCAGCGATCAACAGCCAATGGCAGGAGAGTGCGGCATAAATCACGAGAATAACTGAAGAGAGGTAGCTCCGGTCCATCGAAAGCGCTAATTCCAGGAGCCCATACTGCCATCCCAGTATGAATCCGAAGATAATGAGCCCCGATAGGATCAGAACCCTTAATAGTAGTAACAGCTTTTTTGACATGCGCCGTAGAATAACAGAGTCGAGTTCCCGAACCAGTTATTTGGGTTAGTAATCGATGTAAATGTTTGGGTCCTGGTCTGTAGATCGCTGAGAAAAACTAGTGGCTGCTTGCAGAATTGCCTAACATGCGCGAGTGATCTCCAAATGCTCCAATTGTGGTGCAGCTACAATGAGTGAAATGTGGCTTGCACCGGCCTTTGATCCACCGTATGACCCCGTTCAATTGGCTCGTTGCGGCGAGTGCGAACTGGTCTGTGCTCTGGGGGTTACTGAGCAGTCCCTTACCGCTGCTTACGACGATGAATACTACGGTAGTCCAGAAAAAAAATTTCTTGGAGCGATTGAAGGCATTTTGTCCAGCCTGGTCCGTCGGCGGGTAGAGAAATTAATGCGACATTGTTCTGATGGCATGGCTGGCACACCGAGGGTGCTTGACATCGGTTGCGGTCGAGGTCAGTTGCTTGAGGCCTTCAAGGAAATGGGCGCGATAGTTACTGGTCTTGAAAGGCAGGAATTTCCAGGTCGACCCGGGTACATCCAGATAAGCGAGTTGGGAGACAGTCGTTTTTCCGGTGAGGTCTTCGATCTCATAATCCTCTGGCATGCCCTGGAACATTTGCCATCGATGAAGTTGATGCTCGACGAGATCTGTGACCACCTGAATGAGGGGGGTGTTGTCGCGATAGCGCTGCCCGGTTTTTCCAGCTGGCAAAGTCGGCTTTTTGGTCGACACTGGTTTCACCTGGATTTACCAAGGCACCTGCTGCATGTCAGCAATGCGCAATTGATCCAGGCTTTGCGTCACAGGGGGATGGACATCATTGGCGTCAGCCATTTTGATCTGCTGCAGAACGTGTTTGGATTTGTACAAAGCGCTTTGAATGTTCTGCTGCCTCGGCGCGCTAACAATTTTTATCGTTTGTTGAAGAGTTCAGGCAGGTCACATGCGCTGCCGTTGTTTGGATGGATGATACTGGCGGTGCCAATCCTCCCGTTTGCTATGATTGAATATCTACTGGCCGGTGTCGCGGGTAGAGGGGCAACCGTCCAGGTTTTTGCCAGGAAGTCGATGTCGTCTCTGTCATGATCAACAATAAAAAAATAGTTGTTGTTATGCCTGCGTACAACGCGTCCCAGACGCTTTCGCAAACCTTTTCCGAGCTGCCGGAAGTGGTTGATGAGGTGGTTCTGGTTGATGATGTCAGCGAGGACGAAACTGTCAGCCTGGCCCAGACGCTTGGTATTGAGCATGTCATCCGACACGACCGGAATCTTGGATATGGGGGTAACCAGAAGACGTGTTACACCCGGGCGCTTGAACTGGGTGCTGAAGTCATCATCATGGTGCACCCTGATTATCAGTACACGCCGAAACTTGTGCGTGCCATGTCTTCACTCATAGCTGATGACGTTTTCGATTGCGTTCTTGGTTCAAGAATATTGGGAGTTGGGGCCTTGCAAGGTGGTATGCCACGTTACAAGTATCTGGCGAATCGCTGCCTCACTTTCATCCAGAATCTTGCGCTGGGCAACAAGCTGTCAGAGTATCACACGGGCTTCCGCGCTTTTTCGGCAGAGGTGCTGAGGGAATTGCCGCTCTCGGAAAACGATAATGATTTTATTTTTGATAACCAAATGTTGCTCCAGATTATTGCAGCGGGCTACAGGATCGGTGAAGTAACCTGTCCGACCCGTTACGCTGCTGAAGCTTCCAGTATCAGCGGTCTACCGCTGCTGAAGTATGGTTTTGGCGTGATCCGGGAGTCATTGCTGTTTCGCCTGACTCGTATGGGGTGGGTCAGGGGCCGTTACAGTATCAGTCCATGATCGTCAGGATCAGTTTTTTCATCTTCGTTGTCCCGCTGCTGCTCTACGGTAGCGTTGCTACCCATGATTTCATCAACTTTGATACTCACAGGTATCTGTTGCTGAATCCCTACGTTCAGGAAGGGTTGAATGCCGAAAGCATTACCTGGGCTTTTACGACCTTCTACTTCGCGAACTGG
>CAXPUI010000585.1:0-6291 GCA_964220205.1 Candidatus Allofontibacter communis
CCGATTCCACATCCGAAGAACTACGCGAACTATATTGAATTCAAAAAGAAGAAAGCACCACTCAAATTGCTGCCAACTGATCAACAGACCTGCTCTCAATGCGACCAAGCCTTTCCAGATGACCTCCAGTGTCTTGATGATGCTGACAGCCCTGCCGTGTATGTTGTCACCAACCTGGTCGGCAGCGGCCAAGGGAAAAAAGAAGAATTGATCGGGGGACTACACTGGCATACGGATATCGAATTTGAACCGATACCACTCTCTACCAGTATGTTCTATGTACAGGCAGCCCCTATCACTCGAAACAGTGCCTCGGGTAACTGGGTTGAAAACATCCCTCGAGAGGTCGGGTTCTATCACCCGGACTCTCCTCCTGATCTGACTGAGCGGCGCAATGATCTTCCGCTGAATGGAGAAACCGCTTATGCCGATACCGCTGCTGCCTATGCCGACCTGACTGCGGAAAAACAACGGGAGCTTGAGGGCATAATGGTTCGACGGCGACTGCGGATTAGCGATCCTGGCTGGTTAACACCTATCGTCTATAAGAACCCGAGGACCGGGGAGAAATCACTGCATAGTCCCATCTGGGCATCACGAGGCAAGAACATCGCCCCTGTCGAGGTAGACGGTATGACCGACGATGAATCACGGGTGTACCTGGATCAGCTTGAAGCCCACATCCTGAAACCCGAATACCGTTACGACCACCAGCATACCGCAGGTGATGTCACTATCTGGAGCAATTTCTCCACGGTACACAATGCTCCACCAGCCAAGAGCATTATCAATACACCGGACGATGCCCGTCTCATGTATCGCATCAGTTGCAAGGGAGATCCCAGTTACAGCCTGCCACGCGACGACCCTGACGAATGGATCCAGAACAACATATCACCGCCTTATCGAAGTCCTGCCGCATACATCGAGCCTTAACGTGGACAAACACGGTTACAGACTATTTTCGGTTGAACACAGCATCTTCTCGGCAAAGGTCCGGGCCTATTTGCGATTCAAGACAGATCAAGACGATCTGGGGCCCGGTTATGAAGATATTCTTGCCACACCTCATCTGATCAATGAATTACTCCTTATTCGCTCTGGCAGCCCTTCACTACCTCAACTGCAAACGCCGGACGACGATTGGGTACAGGATAGCAGCGCGATAGTAGACCACCTCGAGAACGCTCACCCCAGGAGTTCTATCATTCCCGATCTAGACACGCGCCCGAACCAGCGACTTGCCTGCTATCTCATCGAACTGTTGGCAGATGAGTGGCTGATCGTGCCTGCTTGCTGGGAACGCTGGTACTTCAGCCGGACAGATATAGAACCAAACCACAGACAGTTCAATGAACAACAATGGGGCGCGTTCCTCAAACCCGAAGGAGATGGCCTGGCACGACGCGCCGCAGGCTCACGATTTTTCAAGCGGGCTTTCGGTATCGAGAATCCTGTTGAAGCGCCCAAAGGACCCTTCCAGGGCCTTATCGAATTAGGGTGCACATCAGAGACCCGGGACGCCTGGTTACAGACACAGCATAAGGTACTCCAGGCACTGGAAGCTCACCTCGAACAACATGACTATGTACTCGGCGGACGCCCTTCTCTGGCCGACTTCAGCCTGCTTGGACCGACTTACGTCCACTTCTTCCGTGACCCTGTCGCTGGATTCGAACTGCGCACCCGTTACCCACTGGTCAGTGAATGGGTTGAACGCACCAATGCTGAAAACTGCACCAATGCACGACGGTTCGGACAACCACTGTACAAGGTCAACAGCGATGGTGACCTTGTTGGTTATGAAGCAATGAGCGATCAAGGCGCCTGGCTGGAAAACGATGAAGTGCCCGAAACCGTTAATGCGATCGTCAATATTTTCTTCGAAGAAATGTGGCCTTACCTGTGTGACTCAATCGAAACGTTAACTCGGTTTATTGCAAGTGATCTGCACGATCTCGGGTCCGAGCTACCCCGAAAAACCTTTACAGCGACACCTGGGTTCGAGGTTTTTCAAACAAAAGAAGGAGCGTTGACGGTCCCTTTCACCCTGAACGGCATCAAATCACGGCGTATGGTTGTCCCCTATCAGATATGGATGTTGCAGAGAATTGCAGCCGCGATGGTCGGTTGTGATCTAACAGCAACAAGTGCCTGGCTCGCCACATTCAACCGGGGTGAAGAAATCCTTGAACTGGACAATCGACTGGCTCGCTGTCGAATAACAAAACAAGGTGGTCTGCTTTACTCCACTGGCAGTATCGGAGACGTCGCTATCGCCTAGCTGGCCACCCGTTTTCCACGCACAGCGGGAATGAACATGATCAGGCTGATAACAACGGCTGACCCGGCAACAATGCTCACAGGCATCAGGTTCCCCGGGGCGACATACATCGCCGCAATAACAGGACCGACCGTGCCACCAAGTCCATGGAAAGTAGGCGTCGCTGCCACAAACCTACCGCTGGTGTCCGACGCTGCGACCGCTGTGTACTGATAGGTCAGCGAGTAGTTCCAGACAAAATTATAGAGCGCAAATCCTGTGAAGAAGACCAGCAGCGATGAAGGCACAGCGAGTAACACCAAGCTTCCAAGGGTCACCACTGTCCCCAGGCTCAAAGGCAATAGAAGCCCGTATCTGTCTTTTTGCCAGGCTGCCACCAGCGAACCCAGGACACCAAAAGCCACTCCAGCAGCCATGGCTTGCCCTAACGACTCGGGAACGAAACCGGCCTTGGAGCCAATACGCTCAATATACGCCCAGAGCGCGCCAATATTGACGAAGAAAAAGAAGCACCCAGTCAGTGCGAATATTCCCCTGGGTTGCGAGAAGATCTCACTGGTGGTGATGCTCGCGTATTGTTCATCTTCACGACCACCCAAGGGCAGAAGCTTTACAACCGGGAAAGCAATCAAGGCGATACCTGCCAGGACCAGCAGACTTAAACCCAAGCCGCCCGGCTTGAGAAAAACCGGCAGCAGAATCATCCCGATAACCTGGAAGAGCACTTGAGCCGCGATAGAAAAGCCGAACAGCTCGGAGGCATTCTGATGATCGGACAACGCGGTCAACGCGAGCGAATAGGTAATTCCGCCACCCAGGCTGGCAACGGTGATGGCTGCAGCCACCGGGACGAAACTATCAAGAAAAGCCGCAACAGTAAGACCTGCAATCTGCAGGCCCAGACCGATATAGCCAATCAGATGCCAGGAGGCTTTCCGCACGACGGCCGCTGCACAGAGTGCAGAGACGGTTGATCCGGCAAGCACTACGGCACCGAGATACCCGACCTGCGCCTCATCAAGATCAAGGTCGATGACGGCCGCACCGAGTACAAGCGGCATAACCAGAAACCCGGCTGCGCCCGCCACCGACAGCCCTAACGCGGCGGCAACTGATAGCGTCCGGCTCACGACAGGTGCTCCGCTATCGCTTCAAAGGCATGAAACTGGTTTAACGTCATATCAGGATTAACGTGATCCGGTTGGGACGAAAACTTTGCGATTGCCAGCTCTCTCTCGGGATCGACAAAAAGTGTCTGCCCATGAATACCCAGCGCCATCATCACTCCACGCCGCGTATCACGAATCCACCACTTATTGTGGTAGGCATGACCTGGCATCATCTCTGCATATTCCGATCTGCCGAAAACAGCGGTCAATTCATCAGACGCAAACCGACTCTCATCAATCAACGCAGCGGGGACGATTCGCTTACCTTCTATACTACCGCCATTGCATATCATGCCGGCGAATCGCGCGAAATCTCGAAGGCTGCAGTTGAAACCTCCCTCGAATACCGGGTAACCCGCATCATCGACGATAGACACAAGATCGTGTTCCGCTCCAAGGGGATGCCAGACTTTCTCGCAGAAGTAATCTACAAACCTCCTGCCAACGGCTCTCTCCAGACAGAGACCAACCGCATCGGTCAATACGGACTGGTAGTGGAAGTCTCTGCCATGTTTACCATCCGCTTGAAGGCCACACATGTAATCCAGCATGTTGAGAGGACCCCCGTAATCTTTTTCAGGGGGACGCCAGCAGGTGGCAACCTCAAGATCACGCCACTCGCCGTCAAGATTCTCGTAATCCTCGTCGAACTTTATCCCTACCTGCATATCCAGGGCCTGTTGCACCGTGGCACCCGAAAAACCTGAACCGTCAAGCTCAGGCAGATAGTCTGTAATGTTGCGAGCAAGTTCCAGGCTCCCTTCTTCAACAGCTATACCGACTGCTGCTGACGTCAACGACTTACTACAGGACATCAGCAGATGCAGCGTATCCGGCTGCATGTCATTAAAATACTGTTCGGTAACAACCTTGCCGCGATGGATCACCAGGAAACCATCCGTCCAGGTATCATCCAACATGTCATCTATGCTGGAGATATCACCGGTCACGGCAGTAAATTCAAGGCCGCCCAGTTCTTGCGGTTCATGCACAAGTTCAGTGAACTGCGGAGACCTCGAGACCCTGGTAGTACGCGTCAGTTCCTGGACATGCTGGAAAGCCCAGCGGTTATAGGGTGGCAACGTCCAGTTAGACCAGTCCACTCTTTGTTGAGCATCAGCAGAGAGATTAAGCCCCAGGTCTGCAGCAGTCGGTCGAGCCATCATCTATTCTCCCTTGATAAATAAGATCTGCCAGCAAGCAACTGTCAGAGGCCATGGCATCAACGCGGGCGTCCGCCGCCTGCAAAAGCAGGCCCGGCCTGACGGCCAACCCCCTAAAGAATGCCACTCTGGTGGTTTTGCCAGTAACGATCTTTGAGTACCCGCTTGTAGAGCTTACCCGTTGGCAGGCGCGGCAATTCGTCCTCAAAGTCGATAGAACGCGGGCACTTTTGCCTCGACAGGTTTTCGTTGCAGAACGCCATCAGTTCATCCACCAGTTCGTCACTCCTTTCTATCCCCGGCATCACCTGCACAACCGCCTTAACCTCTTCACCGAGGTCTTCATTGGGCACCCCGAACACCGCAGCATCGGCTATTTTCGGATGTGTAATGAGGAGATTCTCCGTTTCCTGCGGATAGATGTTGACGCCACCTGAAATAATCATGAATGTCGAACGATCGGTGAGATACAGGTAGTCATCCTGCAGGTAGCCGACATCGCCAACCGTGCTCATGGTGCCATCGGAGGACGTTGACTCTCTGGTTTTTTCGTCATTATTGAAATAGGAAAACTCTGACGCCCGCTTGAACCAGAGTTCACCGGACTCCCCCGGCGCAACTTCGTTAACTTCCTAATCGAGGATATGCAGTTCCCCGAGGATAACCTTGCCAACACTGCCCTTGTTCTGGAGCCATTCATGACTGTCAAGGGCAGTAAAACCAAGGCCTTCAGTGGCACCGTAATATTCCAGGATAATCGGACCCCACCAGTCAATCATGGCTTCTTTAACCTGGACCGGACAAGGCGCAGCCGCGTGCACAGCGACCTCCAAGGTGGACAGGTCAGCTTTGGCTCTGACTTCCTCAGGCAACTTCAGCATCCGTGAAAACATCGTCGGTACAAGCTGCGAATGCGTTACCTAGTACTGTGAGACCAGATCCAGGTATCGCTCAGGATCAAACCGCTCCATGATGATGGCGGTGCCGCCCATGCGAATTGTCAACCCGACCGCGGCCTGCGGGGCGGAATGGTAGAGGGGGGCTGGAGATAGATAGACCATGTCTTCCCGGTACTGCCAAAGATTGATCAGATAACTGAACAACGGCAGTTGTTCGGAGGGCGGCATAGGCTCCAGGGGACGCAGGATGCCTTTCGGCAGTCCCGTTGTACCCGAACTGTACAACATGGAAGTTCCAAGAAATTCCTCCTCAACAGGTGTCTCCGGAAACTTCGCCAGGGCCGATTCATAATTAACAGTGAACTCGCCATCAGCGTCTCCGCCAACCAACAGGCATTTTCGAACTGCCGGCGCAGCCTTTAACGCCTCAAGAGCGACGGGCAGCTTTTCAACAGAGGTGATCAACACCTTGGATTCGCTGTTGTTCAGAATGTATGCCAGCTCATCATCTTTCAGATAAGAATTGACACAGGTGTAGTAAAGACCTGCTCTCTCGCCGGCACCACAGGTTTCCAGATAGCGGGCATTGTTCTCCATAAAGATGGAATAATGATCCTTGAAGCCGAGCCCTTCTGCTTGCAGCAAGTGGGCCAGCTGATTGGTCCTCGACTCGTACTCTCGATAGGTAACCGTTTCGCCACTATCCGCCATAACAAAAGCCGCTCGGTCCGGGTTTTGCCTGACATATTCTCCTGCGTACATAAGCTCCTCGTGAT
>CAXPUI010000586.1:0-3980 GCA_964220205.1 Candidatus Allofontibacter communis
AGGCACGTTTGTTTTTTTCAGGCAAACTGAATATTATTCCCCGGCCCTGTAGATGTCCGGCAGGGAAAAAATTTAATCTTCGACTGAGTAACTTTCTGTGAAACAAGACTCCCGCCCTATCAACGTGGGCATGGCCGATTTGATGTCATTCAGATGGCCTGTGACCGCACTCGCGTCTATCGCACATCGGATTGCCGGTGGCCTATTGTTCGTTGGCGTAGCTCTCATGCTCTATGCTTTCGATATGTCGTTGTCCAGCGAAGCTGGTTTCGAATATCTCAGCAATGCAATCGTGTCTCCCGTCGGCAAATTTCTGACTTGGGTACTGCTGTCCGCTCTGGCCTATCACCTGGTAGCGGGCATAAAGCACCTGTTCATGGATATGGGAATTGGTGAGACGCTGAAAGGTGGTGTCTTTGCGGCAAGGTTAACGCTGTTTTTCTCAGCAATACTGATTGTCCTGGCCGCTATCTGGGTATTCGGAGGATGAAAATGGTTACTCAAGCAACTGCACTCAGCCGTAACGGGGTAACAGATTGGCTGATACAGCGGGTCAGCGCCATGGTTCTTGCGTTGTATACCCTGTGCATCCTGGCTTTTATTGTGCTTAATCCTGATCTGACCTATGGGACCTGGCTGGCCTTCCACAATCATCCAGCAATGGAAATCTTTACCATGCTGGCGCTCGTATCTACGTGTGCACATGCCTGGATTGGTATGTGGGCGATAGGTTCGGACTATCTCCGCCCTCATTTAATGGGCGCGATCGCGAATCCATTGCGAAGTATTTATCAGATTGGCTGTGTCCTTGTGACTATTGCCTATCTTCTATGGGGCATCAATATCATCTGGGGTAGTTAGATTATGAGTGATATTCCGGTTTTAGATTTTGACGCGATTATCATTGGCGGAGGCGGCTCCGGCATGCGCGCTGGATTGCAACTCGCTGAATCGGGTAACAAGACGGCGGTTCTGTCGAAAGTGTTTCCCACCCGTTCGCACACTGTATCCGCGCAAGGTGGCATCACCTGTGCCATTGCCAGTGAAGATCCTAACGATGATTGGCGGTGGCATATGTATGACACTGTCAAAGGCTCTGATTACATCGGCGATCAGGACGCCATTGAGTACATGTGCAGCGTCGGCCCCAAAGCGGTATTTGAGCTGGAACACATGGGCTTGCCCTTTTCCCGTAAGGAGAACGGCCGCATTTACCAGCGACCCTTTGGCGGACAATCGAAGGATTTTGGCAAGGGCGGACAGGCCGCGAGAACATGTGCGGCAGCAGACCGAACCGGTCATGCACTATTGCATACTCTTTATCAGGGGAACCTGAAAGCCGGCACGGTCTTCTTCAGCGAATGGTTTGCTGTTGACCTTGTCAAGAATGCCAATGGCGCTGTCGTGGGGGTCACGGCGATCTGCATGGAAACCGGTGAGGTCCACTACATCAAAGCCAAGGCGACTGTGCTCGCGACTGGAGGAGCCGGACGGATCTATCAATCGACGACTAATGCGCTGATGAATACCGGTGACGGAACGGGGATGGCCCTGCGCGCTGGTTATGATGTTCAAGATATGGAGATGTGGCAGTTTCATCCAACCGGAATTGCCGGCGCTGGAGTTCTGGTCACAGAGGGTTGCCGGGGTGAGGGAGGCTACCTCATCAACAAGGACGGCGAGCGTTTCATGGAACGCTATGCGCCGACAGCTAAGGACCTGGCGGGTCGGGATGTTGTTGCGCGAAGTATGGTGCTCGAGATTCTTGAAGGCAGAGGTTGTGGTGAAAATGCTGATCACGTGTTCCTGAAGTTAGATCACCTTGGTGAAGAGATTCTCCACTCAAGGCTGCCTGGCATAACCGAGTTGTCAAAAACCTTTGCCCATGTCGATCCAGTAAAAGAACCGATTCCCGTCGTACCAACCTGTCATTACATGATGGGTGGCACAGCAACCAACATTCACGGTCAGTGTATAACGCTGAATGAAGACGGAAGTGATCGAATCATTGACGGCCTTTACGCCGTAGGCGAGGCTGCGAACGTTTCTGTGCATGGTGCGAACAGGCTTGGTGGTAATTCCTTGTTGGACCTTGTGGTATTCGGTCGAGCAGCAGGGCTGCATATTACAGATGCTCTCAAAGAGGGCATGGACTCCGGGGAAGCGTCGTCTTCGGATCTCGACGCAGCGCTTGAGCGATTGAATCGCTGGGATAACTCTGCTGGAGATGGCGAGTCCCCAGCAGTCCTGAAGCGAGAGTTGCAGGAATGCATGCAGCTTAACTTCGGCGTTTTCCGCAAAGAGGAGCCAATGCAGGCGGGTATACAGAAGCTCAACGAGTTGCGGGAGCGTATTGGTCGCGCGGCGTTGAATGACAGCTCCAAGGCGTTTAATACAGCCAGACTGGAGGCGCTGGACCTTGACAATCTGCTCGAGATTGCCGAAGCAACTGCCATCAGCGCTGAAGGTCGTAAAGAAAGCCGCGGTGCTCATGCACGGGATGACTTCGATGAGAGAGATGATGACAACTGGCTGTGCCATTCCATCTATGATCCCAAAACCAAGCAGCTCCACAAGCGAGCGGTGAACTTTGAGCCGAAGACAGTGCCCACGTTTGAACCAAAAGAAAGGACTTACTAATGCAGGTCAGCATTTACCGATATAACCCCGATGTTGATAGTGACCCCTACATGCAGGATTTCAGTATAGAGATCCCTGGCGGCCGCGATCTGATGGTCCTGGATGTGCTTGAGCTGTTGAAAGAAAAAGATCCATCCGTCACGTACCGTCGGTCCTGTCGGGAAGGCGTCTGCGGTTCGGATGGCCTTAATATGAACGGCAGGAACGGCCTTGCCTGTGTTACCCCGCTGTCGGAGGTGGTGAAAAAAGATCGGCTGACGATTAAACCCCTGCCGGGTTTGCCGGTTATCAGGGATCTGGTTGTAGACATGGAGCTTTTCTACAAGCAGTTCGAGAAGGTTCGTCCGTTTCTCATCAACGATGAGCAGTTACCTTCAAAAGAACGTTTACAATCCCCGGAAGATCGGGAAAAGCTCGACGGTCTTTATGAATGCATACTGTGTGCCTGCTGTTCCACGTCTTGCCCTTCCTTCTGGTGGAACCCCGACAAGTTCATCGGTCCGGCTGGACTGCTGCAAGCATACAGGTTCATCGCTGACAGCAGAGATACCGCGACGGAAGAAAGGCTGGCGGCGCTTGAGGATCCTTTCAGTGTTTTCCGCTGTAAAGGGATTATGAATTGCGTTTCCGTTTGTCCCAAGGGACTGAATCCGACAAAAGCGATTGGTCATATCCGAAGCATGTTGCTGGAAAGGGCTCTATAGCCGGTTCTTGCTGGTATTCCTAGAATCGGGTGGTTAACACGGCAGGCGGAGTTACCACCTTGATCCGGCTGCTGTACAATCTCCCATCCCAGCCCTGAGGGAGAAAAGGTTTGTCTGACAGTATGATGGAGCGGATGTGGCGATCAGGTCATATATCCGCTGGTAATGCTGCTTATGTGGAAGACCTTTACGAGCAATATCTTCATGACCCATCCGGGGTGCCAGATCAGTGGCGTAGTTACTTCGAAACTTTGCCGATGGTCGAAGGTGCGGATGCGCCTGATATTTCACACGCGACAGTTCAGGACCACTTCCTGCTCTTGGCGAAGAACCAGGCCCGCGTGGTTCCGGTATCTGCAGCAAGCATCAACTCAGAGCACCAGAGAAAGCAGTTTGCCGTCGGCGAACTGATGTATGGTTATCGGCGGCGTGGTCACCTGAAAGCAAAACTGGATCCGCTCGGACTTACGGAAGAACTGGATGTGCCAGTTCTTACTCTTGAGCGTCATAAACTTTCGGCCGCAGACCTGGATACCCGGTTTCAGACCGGTGACCTTTTCTTTGGCCAGAGCGAAGCCACCCTGCGGGAGATTGTTGATGTGCTGGAAAGCACCTACTGTGAATCGATCGGTGCTG
>CAXPUI010000587.1:0-2886 GCA_964220205.1 Candidatus Allofontibacter communis
CAGGACAGCAATCGCCTCCTCCGGGTTGCCTGCCGAGTTCATGGCCACCCCGGCGACGTACGCAAAGCGGGCATTCGAGGGGTCGATTTCTGCTGCCCGGGAAAGCAATGACAAGGCAGCGGTCTCCTGTCCCTGGCGGACCAGCGCCAGCCCCAGTGAGTGGTGCAGCGCAGCTGACCCCGGGTCTTTTTCAAGACCGGCTTGCAGAATCTCCACAACAGCCTCGTCCCTGCCCTGGGCTCGATAAAGATCCGCCAGGTTGATAAAGGCCGGGGTAAAGTCACTTTCCAGTTCAAGTGCGGCTCGAAACTCCTGTTCCGCATTGAGGGGCTGTCGCATGGATACATACAGGTTACCCAGGTTGACCCGGTTCTCAGGACGGTCGGCGTGCAGGCGCTGGCTCTTCACGTAGTCGGCGACGGCCTGGTCCAGCAATGCCCTGTCATCAACGTTCATTTGATTCCGTGGCGCACCTGCCAAAACGCTTGCCGCCTCCAGGCGCACCACGAGAAAGTCATCCTGAAGCAGGTGACCGCCATAGGGCAAGGCCGCCTCCGGTGGAAGTGCTTCCAACACACGAACGGCAGCCATCCGCACCAGCGGTGAATCGTCGCTGAGAGCAGTCTGCAATCCCGCAGCCGTCTGTGCATCAAGGAAGGGCTCCAGTTCCAGCACGGCAGTGGCCCGGGCAATCGCCGGCACATCGGCCTGCTTGATGAGTTCAACCAGCATTTGTCCGGCCGCAGGGTTACCGTTACGCGCAGCGATAAAGGCCGAGGTCCATATCTTGAACTGGGGGGCGGGATCGGGATACCAATCCCGGAAGTGGTGGCTGGCCCAGGCGCTGTCCTGATCCTGGTGACACTGGGTACAAGCATCAGGCGTTCCAAATTCAGCGGACAGGTCAGGACGAGGTATCCGCAAGCTATGATCCCTGCGAGGATCGACAAGCATGTAGGTTTTCTCTGGCATGTGGCACCCGACGCAGCGAGCTCCCGCAGATGCCACCGGGTGGTGGTGGTGGTCTGGACTGGCATACTCACTTGAGACATGACAACGTGCACAGACCGCGTCGCCCGGAGCCAAGAGCTGCATCGAATGCGGATCGTGGCAGTCACTGCACGTCACGCCAGCGGCATGCATCCTGCTCTGCACGAATGAACCCCAGACATAGACCTCGTCAAGACTCTGGCCGTCTGGATGGTACAGGCCCTCCCTGAGCAGCGCCGGTTGATAGTGATCGAGAAAACGACCGCCCCTGGCGATGCCTTCATCGATCAGGCTCCGTCGAGAATGACAGGCGGCGCATACATCAATTTCGCGTCGCTGCGTGTTGGGGGTACTGCGTTGAGGGACATTGGATTCGGCCTGGATGGGCCAATGCACCCCCTGGCGTTCCCTCAGCAGGATGCTCAGCCCCATGTCAGGGTCGAGCCCACGTTCGGCCTCAGGCAGACCAGCCCATGTCACGTGTGATGAACCAGGCCCGTGACAGGCTTCGCAGCCCACGTGAATCTCCGACCAGGTGGTCTTGAACCGCCGATCGTCAGGCTGATATTTCTTTTCCAGATTGGTTGAGTGGCAATCAGCGCACATGTAGTTCCAGTTCATCTGCAGCCCGGTCCAATGAAGTTCATCGTCCGATCCGATGGCCTCATCGGGATATAGGTGGAACCAGCGCTGTCCTCCCTGCGCCCGTGGTCGACTGTCCCAGGCAATGCTCAGTGCCTGGAGTCGGCCGCCGGGCAGTGAGACGAGGTACTGTTGAAGCGGATCCACACCAAAGGTATGCGTGATTGCAAATTCGGTCATCTTCCCATCGACGCCGTCTGTGAAAACGAAATAGTCGCCGTCTCGAACATAGAACCGTGAAGTCAGACCGTTGTAGGTGAATTCCGCACCACTGAAATCACCCAGTACGGTGGCGGCGGTTGCTTCCTGCATTGCCCTTTGGTGATGTGACCCCTGCCAGGCCTGGTATTCCGCCTGGTGACAAGCCTGGCACCCCGAGCTGCCAACAAACGCAGGCGCTTTATCTGCCGCGCCCGCCACCGCATGGCAATTAACGCTGCCGGCCAGCAGACAGATCAACAAGACAAATCGCCGATCAATCATGGCAGAGAGAATCTTTAGCGAAGGTTGTAGTTCGGTCATTCATCACGTCTTTCGGGGGCGGGGCCTTGATGGGATACATTTACTTTTCAGAGCAAGCTTGATGCACTCCGCGCCAGAGAAGAGTCTCCCCGATCAACCTCAGCCTGAATTCCTCTTTGGCCTGCAACAGCCTGGCCAGATACCTCGCCGCTCCGCAGCTTACCTCATGTGTCACCGTGATGCTGACCAAAAACGTGTCCGAAGATTGGTGAAGGCCTCTCATGTGCTCACGTGTCACGTCGTGGCAAAGGACCTCCTTGGATCCAAGGCATCCCGTATTGCTTCACCAATAAAGATCAGCAGGATCAGCATCGTCGCCAGCGCTGTAAAGGCCGCAATGCCAATCCAGGGCGCATGCAGATTGCTTTTTGCGCTAGAAAGCAGTCGCCCGAAAGACGGGGCTTCCGGTGGCAATCCAAAACCAAGAAAGTCCAGTGCAGTCAGGTAGGCGATCGACGTACTGAGAATAAAGGGCAGATACGTCAGGCTGGCAACCATGGCATTGGGCAGCACATGCCGAATCATAATAGTCAGGTCATTTACACCCAGACTCCTCGCGGCCCGTACAAATTCAAAATTACGGGCACGCAGGAACTCCGCGCGCACAACCCCCACGAGGGTCATCCAGCTGACCAGGGACAGGATACCCAGCAACCAGAAAACATTGGGCTCGACCATGCTGGCCAGGATAATCAGGAGAAACAGAACCGGCAGACCGGCCCAGATCTCGAC
>CAXPUI010000588.1:0-3889 GCA_964220205.1 Candidatus Allofontibacter communis
ATGTGCAGTTGCAGCGATGTCCGGGGTTCGTCAGGGTACCCTATTTCATTAGCCTCAGCGGCACCCACCAGAGCTGCTGCTTTTGACAGATTACTCATGCTGCATCCTCCACACGCCAGAAGGGGACAAACATGCCGTCCATCTCTTCAAATTCAACCTTCACTTTAGCCCCAATCTCTATATCGTCCGGTTTCCTGGGATCGACACCCCGCAAGACTGTTGCCATCCGATCACCCTCTTTCAGATCAATAAAAGCCGTCACAAAAGGCGCCTCTTCTGCCCAGCCACCAAACGCACGGTACTGAACTGCAAAGGTATGAATCGTGCCTTCACCGCTCCCTTCGATCCACTCGAGATCCATCGAATGGCAGAAAGGACAGATGTATCTGGGATACCAATGAACCTTGCCACAGCTTTTACATCTGGGCAGCATGAGCCTCCCCTCTCTGGTCCCTTTCCAGAACTCTTCAGTTAAAGGGCTTGGTAACGGTATCGGTTTTTTCCCCGGCATGTTTTCCTCACTCACTCATATGTACGACGATTTGTCTGGTTCCCGGACGATGACGGTGTTCCCACAGGAATATACCCTGCCAGCTGCCCAACATTAATGACCTCTTCATCACCGGTACGGCAAGGCTCGTGGACGTTAGTGCCGATTTAATGTGGGCCGGCATATCATCAGGACCTTCCAGTAAATGAGTGTATTCCGGGTCATTCTCCGGTACCAGCCTGTTGAGCCAGCGCTCGAGGTCTGACTTCGCCGATGGATCATAATTTTCCTGGATCAGTAGACTCGCTGAGGTATGCCGGATAAACAACGTACAGAGGCCTTCCTCAATTGCGACAACATCAGCAATCGATGGGCTGATATCGTAAAGCCCCTGCCCATGGACAGACACATCAATCGTTCTGATCACCTTTGGTTATCGACCAGTTATCGACCGGTAAACTCAGGTTTGCGCTTCTCAACAAACGCCTGCACGCCTTCTTTGAAATCTTCACTCTGGAACATCCCACCGAGATGCGCCATTAACTGGTCAACAGACGTATCGTAGGATTGTTCAAGACCCATGCGCATCATTCGCTTGGTCGTCTGGACAGCCATAGGAGCGTTATCAGCAATTTCCTCAGCCCATTGCATCGCGGTGGCCATCAGTTGATCGGGTGGAACTATCGAATTAACCAACCCGAGGTCAAGACACTCATCTGCTTCCACAACACGCCCCCTGTAATAGAGTTCAGCGGCCTTGGCCCAGCCAATCAGACGGGGCAGTAACCACGTACCTCCACTTTCGGGCACAACATTTCGCTTGGCGGTAACAGCCGCCATTTTTGCGTTGGTGCTGGCTATCCTGATATCACAAAGCAAAGTCAGGTCCATGCCGTAACCCGCGGCAGCTCCATTGACTGCGCAAACAATGGGGGTATCCACGCTCCACATGACATTGATCGGCGCGTCTCGAAGATCAAACAACTGCCGGGGTCGATTGCTGCCCCCTTCACCAGAGCCAATTCCTCCCTCACTGACATCAATCAGGTCAAGTCCCGCACAAAAACCCTTACCGGCGCCGGTCAGGACAATACAACGAATATCAGGGTCTTTGTTGGCTTCGACGATTTTCGCGGACAGTTCGTTCAGCATGACTCTGCTGATCGCATTGAGCCTGTCAGGCCTGTTCAATGTTATGACGGCGACCTTGCCTTTGGTCTCAACCAGAAGTTCTTCAGTGCTGGAGCTGCTCAGGGCCATTATCGATCCTCTTCAAGTAAATTATTAATGTACGAATGTATATCACGGATTAATGGGCTATTGCGACGATGTATGCGTGAAAAAGATACCACAGCATCGATATGACCCATGCCATCATAGACCTCCCGTGAGGCAACGCCACCCGCGGCAACCTGTTTTTCCATCAGGCTCTTGGAATGCCCCCTCCTGACGCGAGTGTCTTCACGACCATGCAGCAGGTAAAGCGGCGGTGCGTCAGCCTGAACGAAATTAACAGGCTGGGAACACGGATAGAGTTCCTCTGGGCCAAAGAGGTCCCAGTGATCGTCTTCCGTAAATGGAAAGAAGTCATAGGGTCCGGATAAACCGACCATCGCCATGATCCGCTCCGGAGACTTCAGCAGGGTATGGTCAAGTGTCAGCAGAGACGCCATCTGCGCGCCAGAAGAGTGCCCCATGAGTAACACCGGGGTTTCAGTGGCGACCTCGTTCATGAAAAAGTCCGTCGCTTGAACCGCACCTGCCAGAATCTCTGCAAATCGATGTTCAGGGTAAAGCGGAAAGTCAGGAATCATGACATTGACGTTCATCTGAGACAGCGTGTCGGCAACAAACCGATAATCCTGACGCTTGCCCCAGCGCCAGTTACCGCCGTAAAAGAAAATAACAGTCGGCAGGCTTGTGTCGACAACATACCAGTCCAGGCTCTGCCTGTGACCGGCGCCATAGGCATGAGTCTCAATATGATAACCCCCCGACCTCGCCAGCAGATTGATTAATCGCTGGCCACTGGCCTGCAGGAAGGAATTGACCCAGTCAATCATGGAAAAACATCCGGTGGTTCAGTACACTGCGCGGCTTCGGTTATCGTAAGAAGCCGATTTCAGACACTCAATGTTCTAGTTTATCGGTTGTGCGGATCCGCTTGAAGCCAAGACACTGTTTCGCTTACATCGTCGCGATACTGACGAGCGGCTCTGCTTGTGCACTCGACACCAGGGAGCCTGACATCAGGCTCACCCGCTTTGTATCTCCATCCATCACTATTGACGGCATCCTGGACGAAGAAGAATGGCAGGAACTGCCCATCCAGGAAAATTTTCTGGAGCTGTCACCCGCAACACTGAACAAGCCTCCCCACCGTACGCAAGTCAAAGTCTTTTATTCAGATGAAGGCCTCTACATCGGCATCCAGGCAGATCAGCCGGCAGATACACTGATCGAGAGGCTAAGTTCTCGAGACCAGTTCATCACCAGAGACGGTTTCTCTGTGACCCTGGATCCATCTGGCGAAGGTCTCTATGCATACTGGTTCGGTATCAACCTGGGGAACTCCCTGGGCGATGGCACAGTATTACCGGAACGCCAGTTCAGCCGCCAATGGGATGGCCCGTGGCATGGCGCAGCCGCAAGCAACGAGTCGGGTTTCGCCGTTGAGTACTTCCTGCCCTTTTCAATGATGACCATGCCGGAGGTCAAGGAAGAAGAACGCAAAATGGGGATCTATATATCAAGGCAAGTCGGTCACAAGGGCGAGTACTGGGGTTGGCCGGCGCTGCCCAGCACTCAGACCCAGTTCCTCAGCGCCCTGCAACCCATCATCCTGAGCGACCTTAAACCGCGCCGACAGTTTACTTTCTACCCCTACGCGGCCAGTAACTACGATGTCATCGCCCGTACTGATTATTACAAGGCCGGCTTCGACACATTCTGGCGCCCCAGTTCCAATCTTCAATTGACCGCTACTATTAACCCCGATTTTGGCAATATTGAGTCTGATGATGTTGTTGTCAATCTGACCTCGGTGGAAACTTTCTTTCCCGAGAAAAGACCTTTTTTCCTTGAGGGTCAGGAGATTTTTACAACCACCCCAAGGGCCCGCAGCAGAGGCCGCGGCACACCCACAATACTCGTTCACACCCGCCGAATAGGCAGCCCACCGGATATTCCTGCGGTTGACAATCTCGAAGTCAGCGACATCGAAGTCAATCAATTAACTGAATGAGCGGGCGCAGCAAAGGTCACTGGTCAGAAAGGTGCCTGGCGCTATGGGGTACTGACCGCCATCGAAGACGACACGACCAGTGACCTTCGCTGCGCCTGCTAATTCAGTTAATTGATTGGCCTCGATGTCGCTAACTTGGAGATTTTCAACCGCAG
>CAXPUI010000589.1:0-15091 GCA_964220205.1 Candidatus Allofontibacter communis
CCAGAAGCGCTTCATAATCCATGGCACCAATCAGTTCTCCGCCCTCGTAAAGGGGGTCATCAACATCGATCACCAACACCTCACGATCCAACTCCGCCAGGGCAGCGGCAACTACGTCGCTGAACTCACGATCCGTAAACAGCACCTTCGCTTCGGCATGATCAAGAATAAAGGCAATGGTCGCCGCATCGAGCCGGGTGTTGATGGCGTTCAAAACTGCCCCGGACATGGGCACCGCGAAATGGAGCTCCAGCATCTCTGGAATGTTCGGCAACATGGCCGCCACGGTGTCGCCCCGGGCCAGGCCTCTTTTGGATAACGCCGACGCGACATGGAGACAGCGCTCATGCACCTCGCTCCAGCTTCGGGTCGCGTCACCGTGAAGGGTCGCTGGATAATCCGGGTAGAGGGTCGCTGACCGTTCTAGAAAACTGATCGGCGTGAGGGCTTCATAGTTGGCAGCATTCTGCTCTAATCCCTGATCATATTTTGTCATGTCTAAACCTTACACTCACTTAGGACAAAGCGTGATCTTGTCACACTTTGGGACTCAAACCTGCGGAACTCGCTATCGCCTGTTATCAGAGAGGCCGCACATCGACAGGTATCCCATCCAGGTGACAGTTACCCGAAACCGGTTCCCAGTCATCGCTTTCAGCAGAAGCCAGCAGATTGACGTTCTCGCCTGGCATGGCATTGGCCTCCTGCCATCCGCCATCGCGATGGCCGAAGCCGTGAGGGTAATTGACAGACCCGGGCACTACGGTCTCTGTCACTTCAACTATGACCTCCAATTCTCCCTGGCGATTATGAAGCAGGGCCTTCTGACCATCCTTTATCTGACGCACCTGGGCATCTTCCGGATGCATCAACAGTGTCGCTCTCGCATTACGAATCACCTTCTCACTGTTGTGCATCCACGAATTCATCGTATGCAGAAGCCGGCGACCGCATAACCTGAGGCCGCCATCATCCAACGGGTCCCTCGCCAGACGGTCCAGTTCACTGCGAATCATCTCTGTCCACAGCCTGGGCTTGTGATCCGCGAAATTGACCTGCTGCCAGCTGCCATAAGCATCCACGCGCTCACAGACGGCATAGCCGCTCGGGTGCTCTTCACGCAGCCGGTCGAGATTCAGTCCAGCCGGAATACCGCCAAACTTGTCACCGTAGGGGCCTGACCGCAATCGGTTCTCAGCGATATCCAGATAGGTCCTTCGCGCACAGGCATCAGGAGCATCGCCCAGGACCTCGCTCGCAAGCTCCGGCAAGCCCAACCGCTCAAGGATGTCGTCATAGATGTCGTACTCATGCCTGCAATTGCCCATTGACGGAACAACGGGATCAACGTACTGCACCCAGGGTTCGGGGGCATTTGCCGCCCACTGATCATTAACATCAGCCCGCTCATAGAATGTCGGTACCGGGAAAATATAGTCTGCATAGCGGTTAGACTCCGTCATGTAGAGATCGAGAGAGACAAACAGTTCCAGAGTCTCGAGAGCCTCGGCCAGCAGATCACCTCGCGGATAAGATAACACCGGATTGCCGCTGTCGAGGAACAACGCACGAATCTGCCCCTTTCCCGGGGTCAGAATTTCGGCAGCCAGGCCGCCACCCGGCTGAGTGTTGGCAACCAATGGCAGATCGCCAACCCGCGAGCGTCGCTCTCCATAGCTAGCTGCTCGCCGGGGTCCCTGCTCAGGCTCAAACGGATTCCGACCAATGACACTGCCACCGGATCTGGCAAAATTTCCGGTAGCCAGGTTCAGCGCATCCATCAGAACATTGGCCAGCGTCGAGAAACGCCCCCGGTTGGTTCCGACGCGGCCATAACAGGCCGCGGCACCGGCGCGGCTGAAGCCTCTCGCTATATCCCGGATACGCTCCTCGTCGATTCCCGACACCAAACAGATAGCGGACCAGCGGAAAGCAACGATACTATGCTTCAGCTCCATCCAGCCATTGACCCTGCTGGCCAGAAAGTCCTCGTCGGTCAACGACTCCTCAACCAGGCACTTCAGTAAACCAAGTAACAGGTAGACGTCACCACCCGGCTTGATGGGCTGATGTTCATAACGTCTGGCGGTCTCGGTTTCCCTGGGATCAACCACCACCACAGATCCTCGCCTGGCGATACCATCCAGCAGTTCCCTGGCCCGCGGGGTTGTAACCAATGACATGTGCGAGATCAGCGGGTTACCCCCAAGTATCAGGAGGAATTCAGTATCGGGAAGATCCGGAAAGGGATAACGGCCACTGTCGCCGAAGACCTGGTCTGATGCCAGCACGCGGGCGCCGGTGTCGACCTGCATCGCATTGTAGAGCCGGTCTGATCCAAGCATGCGGAGGAACGCTGCGCCATAGGTATAGTGAAATGACGAAAACGCCGCCGGATTTCCAAAATAGCCCGCCAGCGCATTGCCCCCATAACGCCGGGTGAGCCTATCAAGCCGATGGGCCAGATCATCAAGAGCTGCCTCCCAGCTGACGGGCTTAAACCGGCCCGGTGCTCCCGATCTTTTCATCGGTTGCAGCAGCCGGTCCCTGTCATACATCACGCGCAACATACCTGGCGCCTTGACACAAAGATGCCCTCGAGACACCGGGTGTTCACGATCGGGGCCGACCCGGGTAATCACCCCGTCACGTACTTCAGCAATCAACCCGCACTGGGCTTCGCACAATCGACAATAAGTCGGGTGACTACCATCTTCGCCTGTCGTCGGCCCGAGCATCTCCGCACTCCTGATCAGATTATGCTCTCTTCCCGCAGCGCCTCGATCTCCGACGCTGAATAACCCAGTCCCTCGAGAATCTCACCGGTATGCTGGCCCAGCTCCGGCACCTCGGCAGAAGGACTCAGCGGTGTGCCGCTCATGCGGATCGGCGTGCCGACGATACGTCTGGCCGAACCGGTCTTATCGGTCGCTTCCTGGAAATAACCGTTCTCCCAGAGCCCCTCGTCTGCAACGGCCTGGCGATAGTCCCGGACCGGCGCATAGCGTACATTCATCGCCCGCAGTTCCTCGCACCATTGCGCCGTCGTCCGGGTTTTAAAGACAGGGTTGAGTCGCTCATACAGTTCTGTCAGATCCTCGCGGCTTGCCAGCAGCCCCATGTATCGTTCCTCCAAGGCGAGTTCGGGTTGACCCATCGCGATGAAGAACGCATCTCGGCTGTCAGGCGGCACACCGATAACACCGATCCAGCCGTCACTGGTCTCAAAGATGCCATAGACACCACGCAGCAATGGATGCGAGTAGTGTCCCCGCCCGGGAACTTCATCGGTTAGCAGAAAATGTGTGTACTCTGAGGCCTGCGCCCAGATTTGCCCGCCGACCAGCGAACCTTCAATCAACTGGCCCTGACCAGTTCGTTCACGGGAATAGAGGGCGGCGAGGATTCCGCTCAGCAGGTTCTGCGAACCTATATGATCCGCGATAGTCGCACCGACTGGAGAAAAAGCAGTCCCATCGTAACCGATCGTACTCACCAGTCCCCCTGCACACTGCCCCGCGAGATCAGCACCCTCAAGTTGCGCATCAGGCCCTGTGGGGCCAAAGGTAGACCCAGCCGCACAGATAATACGCTCGTTAATCAACCGGAGATCTTCGTAGCCCAGCCCCCACTCTTCCAGGGTACCGGGTTGGAAATTGCTGATGACGACATCAGCTGAGCGAACCAGCTGCTTGAAGATATCTGCACCCTGGCGCGTCCGCAGATCTAGTGTCATACCTCGTTTACCGCGATTGGTTGCCAAGAAGTAAGGTGTACGCAGATCATCCTCGGAACAAAAAATCCAGCGAGCCAGGTCCCCGACCAGCGGCAGCTCAATCTTGATCACATCGGCCCCCATATCCGCCAGTGTTGCTGCCGCCTGCGGGCCCTGAACCAGCTGACCCAAGTCCAGAACCCTGACGTCATCAAGCGCTTTTGACATTGTGTGACACCCTTACACCCTTATGAACGGGTAATTACCAGCATATTTTGAGAATAACACGGGACCCGACAGCCAGCGAGGCAGCACATGGCAGGTCCGGAGACCGCTGAAACCAGCATTTCGTGCTACTATCGCCACCCATTTTGACTTTGTAGCACCTGAACAATGAACGCTAGTACAGACGATCTGCGGATCGCTGAAATGGAAGAACTGATTTCGCCAGCCGCCCTGATCAGTGAGCTGCCGGTATCAGATACGACCACTCAAACCGTCAGCCACGCCCGCCGCGCTATTCACAACATTCTCACCGGCGAAGATCCACGCATCCTGGTAGTGACAGGCCCCTGCTCCATCCATGATCCGGATGCCGCCAGGGACTATGCCGAACGCCTCCAGGCGACCGCCAGCCGCCTGTCAGACGACCTCTTTATTGTTATGCGGGTGTATTTCGAGAAACCACGGACCACCGTCGGCTGGAAAGGGCTGATCAATGACCCTGACCTGAATGACACCTTCAATATCAACAAGGGGTTGCACCTGGCGAGGTCGTTACTGCTCGACCTGGGTGACATGGGAGTCCCCTGTGGTACAGAGTACCTGGACCTGATCAGTCCCCAGTACATCGCCGACCTTATCGCCTGGGGTGCGATTGGAGCCAGGACAACCGAGAGCCAGACTCACAGGGAACTCGCTTCCGGCCTCTCCTGTCCCGTTGGCTTCAAAAACGCCACTGACGGCGATGTCCAGGTCGCGGTCGACGCTATCGGCTCGGCATCCCAGCCACACCATTTTCTATCGGTGACCAAGGGCGGGCACTCGGCGATTTTCAAAACCGCCGGCAACCAGGACTGCCACGTTATCCTGCGTGGCGGCAAGCAACCAAATTACGACATGTTTTCCACGGATGACACAGCTGCCCTGCTGGCCAAGGCAAATCTTCCCGCCAGGATCATGATCGATGCCAGCCATGCCAACAGTCGTAAGATTCCCGCCCGCCAGATTCATGTGGTGCAGGATATCGCGACGCAGATCGCCAGGGGCAATCAGGACATCTTCGGCATCATGATCGAAAGTCATCTTGTCGAGGGGCGCCAGGATGTCCGGGATGATCAACCACTGACCTACGGCCAGAGTATCACTGACCCCTGCATCAGTTGGACCGATACCAATACGGTACTCGAAGAGCTGGCTGCCGCATCCAGGGAACGCCGGAGCTGACAGGATATGAGCGATACCGGCCACCCGTTCGTTATCGTTATCGTCGCTGCCGTTATCCGTGGCAGCCGCCTGGCCGGGTCGCTGACACGAATCATCAGGGCTCTCCTGTTGCGGGAGAAATCAGTTAACCACATGGATCACCTGCGCCTCATCTGGTCGAAGAATCTCTGACCATGCCCCCGAAAGAGACCTTCCATGCTTCCCTGGCCAACCTATTCGACGACAGCGACAGGAGTGTTGCAGACCAGGACCTGACCGAATACGGCCAGGACTGGACCCGCTTCTATACTCCGGACCCTATCGCAGTCGTTTTTCCCAGAACCAGTGAACAGGTTCAGGACCTGGTTCGGATAGCGCGGGCAGAACGTATCGGCCTGGTGCCCTCGGGCGGAAGAACGGGCATGTCCGGCGGGGCCTGCGCCATCAATCGGGAAGTCGTCGTGTCATTCGAAAAAATGGCCGCCATCACCGGATTCAGCAGCGATGACGCCACTGTGACTGTCGAGCCCGGCGTCGTTACGGCCAACCTGCAGAGCTACGCAGAGAACAACGGCCTCTTCTACCCCGTCGATTTCGGATCCAGCGGGTCAAGTCATATTGCCGGCAACATTGCCACCAATGCCGGCGGCATCCGGGTAATACGTTACGGCATGACACGGAACTGGGTTGCGGGCCTGAAAGTCGTCACCGGCAATGGCGACTTACTGGACCTGAACGGCGGCCTGGTGAAAAACAACACCGGGTATGATTTACGCCACCTGTTTGTCGGCAGCGAGGGAACGCTCGGTTTTATTGTCGAAGCAACAATGAAACTGACGGAGCAGCCCCTGGCTGCGACTGTCGTGCTCCTGGCCATTCCGAACATGTCTGACTGTCTGTCAGTCCTGCAGGTTTTTCGGCGCAAGCTGGTGCTCAACGCCTTTGAATTCTTCTCCCAGAACGCTCTTGAAAAAGTCCTGTCAGCCACCTCCGCATCGCGACCGATAACGACAGAAAGCCCCTACTACGTGTTACTGGAGTTTGAACAGTCTGACGACAGCGCTATGGAGAGAGCGGAAGCAGCATTCACGACCTGCCTCGAAGAGGAACTTGTCCTTGACGGCATTATCGCCACGAGCAGCCAGCAGAACCGGCAGCTGTGGCAGTATCGCGAACGCATCACTGAGGCCATCACACCAAGAACCCCCTACAAGAACGACATCGCGGTGCGACCCAGCCAGGTACCCAGTTTTCTCGCCGCCATCGACGAAACTACGTCTCGCCACTTTCCGGAATTCGAGATAGTCTGGTTCGGACACATCGGTGACGGCAATCTTCATTTGAACATCCTGCGCCCGGAAGACTGGCGGATATCGGAATTCAAAACGGCCTGTGATGAACTGAACCACCACATCCTCGACCGGGTGCAGCAGTTCAGGGGCAGTGTGTCTGCGGAGCATGGTATCGGCCTGCTCAAGAAGGCTTATCTCCCCTATTCCCGCAGTCCCGCCGAAATTGACCTGCTACGACATCTGAAGCAGGTGTTCGACCCGGACGGCATCATGAATCCCGGCAAGCTCCTGTCATCGGACTGACGCACCGGGCTCGCAAGCGCCGCTTCCCGGCGCTACTATTGGGCTCAAAAATTGACGACAACCTTATACTCGCGACCGGTGAGGGCCGCACAGCCCAGGAATCAGAACCATGCACATCGACCTGCTTGATCCTTCCAGCTTTGAGGGAGGCCACCCCCACGACCAATACGACTGGTTAAGGGACAATGCTCCTGTCTTCCGCCACGAGGAACCAGGGGGGAGCGGTTTCTGGGCAGTCACCCGATACCAGGACGTCTACGATATCGGTCGCAACGCCGCTGTTTTCTCCTCAGAACCGACAATATCCATTGCAGATCCGGACCTCGCACAACAGAACTTCCAGGGCGATGCCAAGATGATGCTGATGATGGACCCACCGGAACACACCACCTATCGCAAGCTGATCAGCCGGGAGTTCACTCAGGGTCCGGCCCGCCATTACAACCAGCGCATTGAGGAACTTGCGAAGGAAATTGTTGATGCTGTTATCGAGCGCGGTGAGTGTGAATTTGTTGCGGAGATCGCTGGAGAAATGCCCAGTTTCGTCATTGCCGACCTGATGGGTCTACCGCTGGAGGACGGCCGTGAGCTCTACAAGCTGACTGAAATCATTCACAGCGTGCCTGAGACACAGCCGGAAAACGCCGTACCCGAGGCGGTCATGAAAATGTTCGAGTACGGACAGGGGGTCATTGATGAAAAACGCAGACATCCCGGAGACGACCTTGCCAGCAAACTACTGACTGCAGAACTCGACGGGCGACAGCTGACCGACTATGAGTTTCTGCTTTTTTTCATGCTGCTGATCGATGCCGGAGGGGACACCACCAGGAACCTCGTCGCAACCGGTATGTATGAGCTATTGCGCCATCCTGACCAGCTAAAACTGCTCTTATCTGACATCGATCATTACCTCCCCGGCGCACGCGACGAACTGCTGCGCTGGACTTCTCCCGTGATTTACATGCGCCGCACCGTCACGTCAGAAACGAGCCTGAACGACCAGGTTCTCCAGGCTGGCGACAAGGTTGTCATGTACTATGGCGCCGCCAATCGCGATCCAGCAATGTTCGACCGCGCCGATCAACTTGATATCACGCGCACCCCGAACAAGCATATTGCCTTCGGCGGTGGTCACCATGTCTGCCTGGGCCAGTGGTTTGCCCGCCTGGAAATCGATGCCATTCTCAAGGAAGTGCTGACCCGAATGAAGAATATCCAGCCGGCCGGCGAGGTCAGCTGGATGCAGAGCAATTTCATCTCCGGGCTCACCAGCATGCCTGTGACCTTTGAGGGGTAAACCAGGGTAATAATGCCCTCGCCGGCAACAGGGCTACTGCTGCTGTTGCTGCTGTTGCACCATGATCAGGCCTGACATCTCCCTGCCTTCCGTGAGATCCAGCAACTTGTCCTTTTGTGCCAGGATGTCTTCATAGGAAACGTCGGGATCATCAAACTTCAGCCCTTCATTGACGAAAGTTGCACTGCGACGGAAGCTGCCGTTGCCTCCATGGAAGGTCATACCCGTGGGCGCATCTTCAGAGCACATCAGCAGAACCACCGGCGTTACCATCTTCGGATGCCGCATCGGCTCCGGATTATCCGGATTGACATCTCGACCCGGAATGGTGCCGATCAGACGAGTTTCCGCAGCGGGGGCCAGGCAATTGACTCGGATGTTCTTCGATACACCCTCGATGGCCAGGACATTCATAAAACCAAGCATGCCCATCTTGGCGGCTCCATAATTCGCTTGCCCGAAGTTACCGAAGACCCCTGACGTTGAACTGGTAAAAACGATTCGTCCGTATTTCTTATCGTACATGATCGGCCAGGCAGCTTTGGTCACGTAGGCTGAACCATTCAGATGGACGTCCATGACAATATCCCAGTCATCCATCTCCATGTTCTTGAAACTCTTGTCACGCAATATACCTGCGTTATTGACCAGGATATCAACGGTGCCATAAGCACTGACCGCATCATCGATGATTGATTGGGCACCTGCCTTGTCAGACACCGATGCCTTGTTAGCGATGGCCTCACCACCTGCTGCTCGAATTTCTTCCACGACAGCATCAGCCGCGTCACCGGATCCAGTACCGTCGCCCGCACCACCCAGGTCATTGACGACGACCCTGGCACCTCGGCTCGCGAATTCGAGCGCATGCGCCTTCCCCAGACCACCACCCGCACCCGTGATGACTACAACCTTTCCTTCGAACTCACTCATTTCCGACCCCTCTCAATTAATTGTCAAGACCAACGGATCATACGGTCAAAGCATGATCAATACAAAACAGCGGATTGGTCCCCGCAGTCAGACATTTTCACCAAAGACGCCACTCCTTTCGTCGAGTCGTGCTAGAATCGCCGCCTTCTGGCGCGTGAGATACTTAAGGAACATTGATGAACGAGATGAACGAAGAAACAATGGAAAATAAGCTGCCCTCAATCAGCTTCATGGACGAAAAGCTGTTCAAATCCCGGGCAATTTCCATCTTTGGGCAGATCAATGAACGCATCGCCCGAACGGTTACCGAACAGCTACTGGCGCTCTCAGCGGAAAGCGATGACCCCATCACTATCTACATCAGTTCTCCCGGCGGGCACGTCGAGTCCGGTGATGTTATTTACGACATGATCAAGTTCATCAAACCCGATGTGCGGGTCGTTGGAACCGGCTGGGTTGCCAGCGCCGCCACCAACATCTACCTGGCGGCCAAGCCGGAGAATCGCTATTCCCTGCCCAATACCCGCTACCTGGTGCACCAGCCCAGCGGCGGCTCCCGTGGAGACGCCACGGATATCAAGATCCAGGCGGAGCAGATCCTCAAGACCAAGGCACGGATCAACAAGATCATTTCCGAAGAGACAGGACGTCCTCTGGAACAGGTAGAACAGGACACGGATCGCGACTATTGGATGTCTGTTGACGAAGCCATCGAGTACGGGATTGTCAGCAAAGTGGTGAAATCTGTCAGCGAAATCGAGTGAGAAGAGCCTGCGTCTACTGCGGTTCAAGCACAGGGAATATCCCCGCCTACGCCGATGCCGCCAAGGCGCTGGGCGAAACCCTGGTTCAACACAAGCTCGATCTCGTTTACGGCGGTGGCAATATCGGCATCATGCGAACCATCGCTGACAGTGTCCTTGCTTCGGGCGGAAAAGCTATCGGCATCATTCCCCAATCTCTGGCAGACCGCGAGGTCGCGCATCACGGCCTGACAGAACTGCAGATCACGGACTCCATGCACACGCGCAAATCCAGGATGGCGGACTTGAGCGATGCTTTTATTGCCCTGCCGGGAGGCCTAGGTACACTCGAAGAGATATTCGAAATGTGGACCTGGACACAGCTGGGGTTTCACCAGAAGCCTATCGGCCTTCTCAACACCAGAGGCTATTTTGACGACCTGCTGCATTTTCTGGACAAGACCGTTGAACGAGGTTTCGTGAAGCCAGCCCATCGCGCCATGCTCATCGTTGCAGCGGATCCAGAAACCCTGGTGAACCAGCTCATGGACTATACACCCCCGTCCGTGGACAAGCTGCTGTCCAACACCGGCCCGGCACTATCACACTGATTACCTTGAACTTGACGCAAAAATCACCATATTACGACTGTAAACCTTAAAGACTGGAAAACCCATGACCCGACTGTTCCTGTTTCTCGCCACCAACTTCGCCGTCATCCTCTTGATCAGCATTACCTTCCAGATTCTTGGTATCGAGGGTCTGCTGATGGCCAACGGAGTCGACATGAACATGAATGCGCTACTCGTCATGTCTGCAGTCATCGGTTTCGGTGGTTCTTTTATTTCCCTGGCAATGTCAAAGTGGTCCGCGAAACGTGGCATGGGTGTCCAGATCATCACACAGCCAAGCCAGCCCCAGGAGAAATGGCTACTCGATACTGTCAGCCGACAGGCGGAGCAGGCGGGCATCGGCATGCCGGAAGTCGGTATCTTCCCCTCCAACGCTGTCAATGCCTTTGCTACCGGGCTGAACAGGAATAATGCGCTCGTTGCTGTCAGCACCGGACTCTTGAACCAGATGACCACTGATGAAGCCGAAGCTGTACTTGGCCACGAGGTGGCTCACGTCGCCAACGGGGACATGGTGACCCTCGGGCTGATCCAGGGCGTGGTCAACACCTTTGTGATCTTCCTGTCCCGACTCGTCGGCTTCTTTGTCGACCGGGTGATCCTCAAGAACGAACGAGGACTGGGCATCGGCTATTTCATCAGCTCTATTCTCGCGCAGGTTGTCCTGTCTGTTTTTGCCACCATGATAGTCATGTGGTTCTCCCGCCGTCGTGAGTTCCGGGCTGACCAGGGAGGAGCTGATCTGGCTGGACGCGAAAAAATGATCGCTGCGTTGAGGCGTCTGCAAGGTGATAACACTGACGACCTGCCCGCAGAATTCGCTGCCTTTGGTATTTCAGGTGGCCGCCCAACCGGCTTCCGGGCACTGTTCATGAGTCACCCACCGCTTGAGGAGCGTATCGCTGCTCTTGAATCCAGCGGCCGGGGCCAGTGATGCCGACTGAAACGATCTTCGACAACTTCGACGAGAACCCGTTTCACCAGTACCTGGGCCTCAAGCTGGTAGAAACGAGACCCGACTTCGTCCGCCTTCGCCTGACCATCAATCAGACCACACCCACAGGCATTGGCGGCAGCGTCAATGGTGGCGTCCTTTCCACCATGGTTGATATGGCCGCAGTGCCTGCTGTGTTCTCCAACATGCTGCCTGGCAGCGAACCTGCCGGCACGGCGGACCTGCAGATTACTTACCTCCGACAATCACACGGTAAATGGGTCGACGCCGAAGCCACCGTTGTAAAACGGGGCCGACAACTCTGCACGGTCCAGGTCGACATCAAGGATTCAGAAGGCCAACTCTGCGCCATTGGTCGAGTCCTGTATGCCCTCAGGTCAGCCTAGAACGCGATAACCCCTGCCTTTGAGGCATCGATACAATACTTCCTGCCGGCGTCGTTCTGCGCTGGTCAAACCTTTACCACCACCAGCGATGGAGCCAAGACCCGCGCCACGACCGGCATCATGGCTATTACCAAGGATCGCACCCACGGCGCCGCCAATGGCTGCACCAACAACACCACCCTCGAGAGCCGCCGAGGGTGTATCGACAGCTTCGGCCAATGCGCGGCACTCGACAAGGTCCGACTGATAGGCTGCTTCATCAACGCCCTTGCGATCAACAATGGGCTCATGGGCGCAACCCATGACGTTCAACAGCAAAACCGCTGAAACCACAATCTTCTTCATAAACATGCTCTCGAGAGGGTGATTAATGATCACGCTAGCACCAGGTTTCTGAACGCACCATGAATCCCAGCTGAACAGGCACGCCATACCCGCTATGATGGGCACGTCAATAGATGGGCACGACAATATTGGAGATGACCATGGCCGATTTTTTTGCATCACTGACGGACGAACACATCCGCTTCATTGAAAATCAACACCTCTTCTTCGTCGGCAGCGCTGGCGCGGAAGGCCGGGTCAACGTCTCTCCCAAAGGCATGGATGCGCTGCGGCTACTCGGCCCTGATCGGATCGTCTGGCTCAACTTTACAGGCAGTGGCAATGAGACCGCCGCACATATCACTGAGAACGGCCGCATGACCCTGATGTTCTGCTCTTTTGACAAGCAACCCCTGATCATGCGCATCTATGGCGAGGCAGAACAGGTTTGTCCTCGTCACACTGAACGGTGGCAGCAACACATGGAGCGGTTCAGCCACCCGACAGGCACCCGCCAGTTTTTCGAGCTCGACATCGACACCGTACAAACCTCCTGCGGCTTCGGTGTACCTTTCTTCGATTATGCCGGCGAGCGAAAAACACTCGCCAACTATCTTGAGCGCAGCCAGGAGTCACTGCCCGACTACTGGGCGAGCACCAACACACTGGGCATCGATGGTAAACCGACTGCCATTCTCAGCGATATTTAAGAGGTCAACATGTCAAACGTGACTGCCAACGGCATTACCGTTACCTATGATTCATTCGGCGATCCGACGAACCCGGCACTCTTGCTGGTCATGGGTCTTGGCGGCCAGATGATCGCCTGGGATCCTGACTTCTGCCAGATGCTGGCTGACCTGGACCTTTACGTGATCCGTTTCGACAACCGGGATGTCGGCCTTACCAGTCATTTCGACGAAGAAGGTGTACCCGACATGGCAAAACTGACTACCGAAATGATGAACGGTCTCACGCCGGATATTCCCTATACGCTCGACGACATGGCCGCAGATGGCGTCGCCCTTCTCTCTGAACTGGGCATCGACCGAGCGCATATCTGCGGTGCATCCCTGGGCGGCATGATTGTCCAGGCCATGTGCATCAATCATCCTGAACGCATCATCTCTATGACGTCCATCATGTCAACAACAGGCAATCCAGCGCTGCCACCAGCGAGCCCTGAAGCGATGGCGGCACTGACATCAGAACGTACCAACGACCTGGAGGAATCCATGCAACGAGCAGTGGAGGTCGCACAGGTCATAGGCAGTACCGGTTATCCACTGGACGAGGAACGGATACGTCGCAAGGCTGCGGAATCCTTCAAACGAGCTTTTAATCCTGATGGTGTCGCCCGTCAGATGGCAGCAGTGATCGCCCACGGGGACAGGCGTCCCGGACTCCGCCAGCTAAGCATTCCCAGTCTTGTCATACACGGTACAGTGGACCCTCTCGTGCCAGTCACCAGTGGCCTGGATACCCACGACAACATCCCAGGAGCCGAGCTGCTCCTGATAGAGGGCATGGGCCACGATATGCCGGTGGGGGCCTGGCCGCAGATCGTCGACGGCATAAGCCAACTGGTGAAGCGGAGTCAGTGAGTGCGACTGGCTGGTACAGCACAGCGCCTCGACAGCAGAAAACAGCGGTAAGAGGCGGAGATCAGGTAACGATGACTGCCAGAATAATCAGGGCTGTTGTCAGAACCGCAAATCCCACGGCACCGTAACCCAGAATCTTCAGGGTCGTGGAGTCTTCTTCGTTGAATACGGACATCTCTAAGTTCTCTCACCAGATCAGAATGGGCTATAGACTAATGATTAACCGGACTGAGTCAAGAACAGCGGTTCCGCAACTCAGCAGGGAGGCATGATAGTATCCAGCCATGACGACAACACGCAGCAAAGAAGACAAACGCTTTATGGCGTTGCACGAACTGGTGGCCACTGCCAGAGAGAAGCTTGACCGGACGACCTGGGACTATGTCATCGGGGGCTCTGAATCAGAAACCACCATACGTCGCAACCGCGCGGCTATCGACTCACTGGGCTGGGTGCCAAGGGTCCTGAACGATGTCAGTGACGTTGATCCGGGAACCCGATTCCTCGACGCCTCGCTGGCGATGCCAGTACTACTGGCACCTATCGGCTCGCTCCAGGCTATTGAACCAGGTGGGGGAGCAAGCGCAGCCCAAGCCGCCGCAGATTCCAAGGTCATGAGTATAGCCAGTTCTGTCTGCGAGCCTTCTCTGGAGGACATAGCAACGTCGTCTGACGCACCGAAAATCTACCAGCTCTACGTCCGAGGTGACGATGCATGGGTCGCTGACATGGTCGCCCGCGTCATCGCCGCCGGCTATAAGGGTTTCTGCCTGACCGTCGATACAGCAGTGGTCAGCCGCCGGGAAAGAGATATCGCCAAACGGGTTGTGCCCACCTCACAGCAATCCAGCGAGGGCATCAATTTTCAAGCCAGCCTGAACTGGTCAACCGTCGAAATGATCAAATCCACGTTTGATATACCCCTCATTCTAAAAGGCATTGCACATCCCGAGGACGTCAGGCGTGCGCTCGATAGCGGCGTCGATGTGATCTATCTTTCCAATCATGGTGGTCGGCAGCTCGACCAGGGTGTCGGCTCAATCAGCCTCCTGCCGGACATTGTTGAGCTGATTGATGGTCAGGCGGGTATTGCTATCGATGGCGGTTTTTATCGAGGTAACGATATCGTCAAGGCCATTGCTCTCGGCGCCGACGTAGTCGGTATCGGCAGGCTCGAGGCCTGGGCGCTGGCTGCCGGAGGCGTTCCCGCTTTGAACCGCTGCCTGTCGCTGCTCCGACAGGAGATCAAGCGTACGATGGCACTACTGGGAGTCACAACACTCGCGGAACTTAGCCCCGACCTGATCATGACGACGCATCAGGTCACCGACTCAAATATCCTCAGCGCGTTCCCCCTCATTGACGATTATCCAAATCTGTCTCAATAGTGGATAAGTGCCGCTGGCGCCGATTCAGCAAGAGCAAGAGCAAGAGTATAACCAAGCTACCAACCAGAATCGGAAAAAGGGCACTCTTCAG
>CAXPUI010000590.1:0-2187 GCA_964220205.1 Candidatus Allofontibacter communis
CCCGGTGGCGCGGGAAGCTGTTCGGACACTCGTCTATTACGGCTGCGATGTACTTGAGGTGCATGATGTTGGCGTCGCCGGCCTCTGGCGCATCACGGAGCGACTCGATGAACTGCGGCGCTGCAAAATTGTAATCTGTGTTGCTGGCATGGATGCGGCGCTGCCGACTGTCCTGGGCGGGCTCATCCCGGGCGTCATGATTGCTGTACCGACATCGGTTGGCTACGGCATGGTGAAAGGGGGTGAGACAGCGCTCAGGTCTCTACTGGTCAGCTGCGCCCCGGGTATCACCGTGACTAATATCGATAATGGTTTTGGTGCCGCCTGTGCTGCTATCAGAATCCTCAATAACTTTGATAACGCTACTAACGTTGTCGTATCAGCATCGGAGGACACATGATCCCTACCTGTCAATGTGGTCGAACTGGCCACGCCAGCTCGCGCATCATCTTCGGTGCAGCAGCCCTCGGAGGTATGCGCCAGGAAAAGGCTGACAGCACGCTGGCGCTCATTCAGCAAGCCGGAGTCAATCACATTGATACGGCGGCCACTTATGGTGACTCCGAGCTGCGCCTGGCGGATTTCCTGCAGAGTCACCGTCATGAGGTATTCCTTGCCACTAAAACGGGCGAGAGAAAGGGTGACAGTGCGCGGGCGAGTATCGAGCGTTCGTTGACGAGGATGCAGGTGGATACGCTGGATCTTATTCAGTTCCACAACCTGGCCCAGGATGATCAGTGGGAAACTGCGATGGGGCCTGGGGGTTGTCTTGAAGCAGCGGTGCAGGCGAAGGACGAAGGGCTGGTCCGGCACATTGGTGTGACTGGCCATGGTACCCGGATTGCAGAAATGCACCTGAAGAGTCTCGATCGTTTTGACTTCGCGTCCGTCCTGCTGCCCTACAATTACACGATGATGCAGGAAGACCGCTATCGGGAAGAATTTGATCGCCTTTACGACTACTGCAGCGAACAGGGCGTTGCCATGCAGACCATCAAAGCCATTGCCAAGCGACGCTGGCGGGATGATGACCCTGCGCCGCGGTTCAGCTGGTATGAGCCTTACAGGGATGAGGGGGCAATTGAGCGCGCCGTACACTTTGTCCTTGCGCGCGATGGGCTTTTCCTGAACACGACCAGTGATGCCACCTTGCTGCCCAGGATCTTTGCGGCTGTGGAGTCCTTTAATGCGGGTGTATCAGAGGACCTGGTTGACCTGGTCGCGGCTGATAATGCTGACGAAGGTGAGCCCCTGTTTGTTCGTGGCGTCTCGGATGATGTCCGGGTCTGAGCCAGGCTGTATCACTCGTGCTGCTCAATGAGCGTCGCGCGATAGCTTAGAGCGAACGAATAAATTCCAGGCAGGTTTGCACCGTCCATGCCACCCGGTGTGGGGCGGAAATATTCCCGGTAAACACATGCTGGACGTTGTCAGGATCGATCGTCACGTCGACCAGTGCTTTCTGGTCAGCCTGCCAGTTCTCGTGAAAGGCGATGGCCGCCTCATGGCTGATCGTGGGATCTCCAACCATGTAGAGAGTTGCCAGCGGGATGTTATGTGACTGCAGTGACGTGTGTCTGGCCCAGTCGACGACTTTCTGCATCTCGATGACCGCCTGCATGGAGTAACGGTTACTCCAGTACTTAGCAACCTGCTCATTATCCGGTTCCCACTGCCGCTCGCTGCCCATCAGCCTCGGGACCCAGGTCTCTGCCCAGGGCCAGGTGAGAATAAATCCAAAGGGATTGCGAATCCGGAAATTCGGCGACATGAATAGCAGGCCATGAACACGGCCGGGATCGGTGATCTGTTGGGTCAGCCAGATACTCAGGGGTGCACCGGTCGATACGGCGATGATGACAACTCTTTCGCCGATCCGGCTGGCGATATCCCAGGCATCGGTGACCGACTGTAGCCAGTCTTCTGCCGTCGCCTCCATCTGAGCCGAATCGAGACCGTGGCCTGCCAGGCGGACGCACACCAGGTTGGCTGACAGGGCCTCACTCAGGGCTTCGGGCACCGGGCTGATTTCCTGCCGGCATGCCGAAAAACCATGGACATAGAGGATGCTGAGAGGGGTCTTCTCGCCTTGTGCGGACCAGAAGACACGGGCCTCTGCGCCTTCAATGATGTTACCGTGGCCGGTCTCCTGGTCGTCGAGCCAGTTAGCTGATTCGGTCGGGGTCA
>CAXPUI010000591.1:0-2610 GCA_964220205.1 Candidatus Allofontibacter communis
GCGAGAGTCTGCTAATCATCCAGACCAGGCAGAAGTGCCGCCAGAAACTCTTCCTGCATCGCGACCCTGGCAGGATCTGCTTCACCGAAAGACCCAAGAATTTCTTCTGTTCTTGCTTCCGTCGCGGCTTTCAATTCAGGGTGGGGAAACAGATAGAACTGGCCTGTTTTGATACCCTGAACGACCAGGTCCGCAACCTCGCCCGCGTCTATACCGGTATTCATCGCCAGGTTCATGATTTCTGAATGCGCCTGCGCTGCCTCTTCTGCACTCTCATCATCAACATCAAATTCACTCGGCCGGGTGCGCTCGCTCTCCAGTATCCTGGTTCGCACCATCCCGGGACACAACACCGATACGCCAATGCCGTGGGGTTCCAGGTCTGCACGAAGTGCCTCACTCATGCCTACCACAGCGAATTTACTGGCGTTGTATACCCCAAGTCCCGGCGAAGTCGTTATCCCGGCCATCGACGCCGTGTTGACAATGTGGCCACCTTCGCCATGCGCCTGCATACGCTTGATGAAACTCTGGAGGCCGTTTACGACACCACCGACATTGACACCCATGACCCAATCCCAGTCTTCATAGGTCACCTGGTCCATGGAGCCACCTCGGTAAACTCCCGCGTTATTGCAGAGGACATGGATTGGACCAAGTTCCGCTTCTACCTGATCTGCAACCGCCGCATATTGTTCCCGGTCAGTGACATCCAATTGAACCGCCATGACTTTGGCGTTTGCGCCATCGAGCGCCTGTGATGCTGCGAGCAACGCTTTATCATCGACATCCGCAATCACGACATTCATCCCTTCATTGAGCAGTGCTTTCGCCATGGCAAAACCAATACCGTTAGCACCCCCTGTAATAAACGCATTCTTACCTGCTAAATCTTCCATTAACGTCCCCGGTAGGTTGAGACACACAGTGTATCTGAGTTTCCCGTTCCGGTAACCCGAACGACAGCTGACATGTCACGACGAAAATTAGCTAAGATACTCTCAACGTCTGATAACGGGATAAACAAGCATTGCCAGGCAAGTACTTTGAAGAACTCAATGTTGGCGACACATTTCAGCATCAACCAAGTCGAACGGTCACGGAAACCGACAACCTGCTGATCACCACGCTGACCCATAATCCGCAGCCACTGCATCTGGACCGGGAGTTCGCGGAAGCATCCATTCATGGCCAGGTGCTGGTTAACAGCATCTATACGCTCGGCCTGGTGGTTGGTCTCTCTGTCGGGGATACCACTCTCGGCACGACCCTCGGCAACCTGGGTTTCGATAAAACCACCTTCCCCAATCCGGTCTTTATCGGCGACACGATTACGGTCTCCACCAGCGTCGTCGACAAGCGGGAGAGCAGGACAAAACCTGACCGGGGCATCGTAACCTTTGAACACACTGGCCGGAACCAGCGCAATGAAATCGTTTGCTCCTGCCTCAGGGGCGGCATGATGATGAGGAAACCCACATGAATAGACCCCCAGGCATAGATCGATTGCGGCGTTCAATGCACTTCGTACCCGGCGCCAATGAAAAAATGCTCCACAAATCTATCGCGACAAACGCCGACTCGCTGATTCTCGATCTTGAGGATGCTGTGACACCCGATCGAAAAGACGAGGCCCGCAGTATCGTCAACAACTGGCTGGGCTCAGTGGATTTCGCTGGCAAGGAACGTACTGTCAGGATCAATGCCATGGATACACCATGGGCCCTGAAAGATATCGAGGTCACGATGGAGAATGCACCCGATGCCTACGTAGTACCCAAGGTATCAACCCTGGAAGAAATTCAAACTATCAGCCAGGCCATCAGCAGGTGGGAAGACACCTACCATCACGCCCCCATGAGCGTCGCATTGATTTTGGTCTCGACCGAAACACCCAAGGGAGTTCTTCAGGTTTCAACATTCCCGGAGTGTGAACGGGTTGTCGGTATGACCTGGGGTGCGGAAGACCTGGCCGCCGCTCTCGGAGCACCCACTAATCGAGACGCCGACAATCGCTATCTGCCACCTTTTGAGTATTGCCGAACAATGACCCTGTTAAGTGCTGTTGCCGGCGAGGTACAACCCGTCGACTCCGTCTATGTTGACTTTAACGATTCGGACGGGTTGCAGGCAGAATGTGAGTTTGCGGCGGCAATGGGCTTCACAGGGAAACTGACCATTCACCCCAACCAGATCGATGTCGTCAATCAGGCGTTTTCGCCCAGCGCCGCCGAACTTGATGAGGCGAGAAGGCTGATCAAGGCCTTTGCTGAAGCCGAGGCAGAAGGTCGTATGGCCTTCAGCTTTGAAGGCAAAATGGTGGATGCACCTCACCTGAATCGCGCGCGCAAGATGGTGGAACGCGCTGCCCAATTCCACGGCGATTGAGTGCGGTCACCGATGGAGTTTTTCCCTGATCAGATAGACAACGATGCGCTTTGTAGCAGCCTCGATGAGCTGCAGCCCTGGCTGCAGACCCAGAAAATCGACCTGGAAGCCAGGCTCCAGGCGCAGGGAGCAATCCTGTTTCGGGGTTTTCCCATCAAAAGCGCTGACGATTTTGATGCCTTTTCCGCAGCGTTTAACTACGACGACTTCACCTACGATGAG
>CAXPUI010000592.1:0-5628 GCA_964220205.1 Candidatus Allofontibacter communis
GCGGAGCTATGAGATGATGAAGGTTGTTGTAGTTCCAGCCAGATAGATGGAAGCGGAAGAGCAGAAGGGTAGATTTCAGCTGTTGAAATCCAGCGCGATCGTATCGGGAATGACGATGATTTCCCGACTGTTCGGTCTCGCCCGCGATATGGTTATCGCCTACTTTTTTGGCGCTGCTGCCGGTGCTGATGCGTTTTTCCTGGCCTTCCGTATACCCAACTTCTTTCGGCGACTGTTTGCGGAAGGAGCTTTTGCGCAGGCCTTCGTGCCGGTTCTGACCGGTTACAAGAGCAGCCGAAGCCATGAGGAGGTGAAGGAACTGGTCGATAGAACCAGCGGTTCGCTGGGGATGGTGTTGCTGCTGATCACCCTGGCTGGTGTGTTAGCAGCTGAACTGGTGATCAGCCTGTTTGCGCCTGGCTATATTTACCAGGGTGATACGGCCAAGTTCGAGCTGGCTGTGGATATGCTGCGTTTGACCTTCCCCTACCTGATGTTGATCTCGATGACAGCGTTATCGGGTGCGATCCTGAATACGTATGGCCGGTTCGCCGTGCCGGCGTTCACACCGGTACTGCTGAACATCTCTCTAATCGGCGCCGCTCTGCTGTTGAGAGATCATCTGCAGGAGCCTGTTATGGCGCTTGCCTGGGGCGTCCTGATTGCCGGGGTGGCCCAACTGTCCTTTCAGTTGCCATTTCTGGCGAGAATATCGTTGTTGCCTGTGCCGAAGCCGGGATTCAGGGACCCTGGTGTTCGCAGGATTGGCGCCCTGATGCTGCCTGCCATTTTCGGCGCTTCGGTCAGTCAGATTAACCTGCTGCTGGATACCTTGTTAGCGTCCTGTCTCGAGACTGGTAGCCTCTCGTGGCTCTATTACTCGGATCGGTTGCTGGAGTTGCCCCTCGCTCTCTTTGGCATCACCATCGCCACGGTCATACTGCCGGGTCTGTCACGTGAGCATGCGGAGGCATCAGCCAGCGCGTTCTCAGATACCCTGAACTGGTCCCTGAAACTGGTGTTGGTTTTTGGTGCACCTGCATCCTGTGCATTGATCCTGTTGTCAGAAGAATTGATTGCCACCCTGTTTTTTCAGGGCGAGATGACAGAGCGGGACGTCAGCATGGCTGGTTTGAGCCTGGCTGCCTATGGTGCGGGCCTGCTGGGACATATGTGGGTCAAAGTGCTGGCTCCGGGGTACTTTGCCCGTCAGGACACCCGGACACCGGTGCGTTACGGGATCATCGCGCTGGTCGCCAATATGGTGTTGAATCTCGCGTTGATCTGGCACTGGCAACATGTTGGCCTGGCTTTGGCGACGTCTTTGTCTGCTTTTCTGAACGCGGGCTTGTTGTTGACCGGGCTCATACGTTCGGGAGTGCTGCAGTTGTCCCCGGGCTGGGGGAAATTCATCCTCCAGGTTACCATCGCCGTATTGTTAATGGGGCTCGTGCTGCATTACCTGGTGCCGGCCATGACCCTCTGGTTAAGCGAAGGTTTTTTCGTGCGATTGATCTACATGCTGTTGATCTGTCTGGCCGGGGCGGTAATCTATGGGACGGCCCTCTTTTTACTGGGCATTAATCCGAAACAACTGGTTCGCTGATGGAAGTAATTCGCGGTCTCATCAATATCAAGGAGCGACACAAGGGCGCCGTGATAACTGTGGGTAATTTCGATGGCGTCCATACGGGCCATCGGACCATTCTCCTGGAGATGAAACGCAAGGCCGCGGCGTTGCAGACGAAAACCCTGTTAATCTGCTTTGAACCCCAACCCAGGGAATTTTTTGATTTTTACAATGCGCCCGCCAGGCTGACTCGTTTCAAGGAGAAAGTAGAGCTATTGGAGGAGCTTGGTATTGATATGGTTCTTTGCCTGAAATTCGATGACTCATTCAGGGAAACAACCGCAGAGCGATTCATCGAGATCCTGGGTAAAGATCTGGCGGCCCAGGCTGTCTATGTGGGTGATGACTCGCGTTTCGGGCAGGGTAGAACCGGCAATTTCGGGCATTTGGAGGCTGCCAGTCAGCGTTACGGTTTCAAAGTCTTCAATTTTGAGACGATTGTCTACGGTGAAGACAGGGTGTCGAGTACGAGGATAAGAGAGTGTCTCAATGCCGGCGATTTTGATATGGCTGAGCAGTTACTTGGACATCCCTACTTCATTACCGGGAAGGTGATTTACGGGCGCCAGATAGGCAGAACGCTGGGGGTGCCAACCATGAACGTCCAGCTCCATCGGTACGTCGCACCTATTGCTGGGGTATTCGCGTGTGAATGCATCGTTCGGGGCCGACAGTACCGGGGTGTCGCAAATGTGGGGGTCAGGCCGACCCTTGATGTTGCGCTGCTTAAACCGGTGTTGGAGGTGCACTTATTTGACTTTAACGAGACCGTATACGGTGACAACGTCAAGGTGATATTTCGATTGAAAATCAGGGATGAGAAGAAGTTTGACGGCCTCGATGAATTGAAAGCCGCAATTTACGCGGATATAGAAACCGCCAAGAACTGGTTCGGGTAGTCCTTGCAGTATTTTTTGGTCAGCGCTTTTGTCATCGGTCTGGATCAGGCCTTGAAATGGTACATGTCATCTCTGTTGGTGCTGTGTGAACCTGGCAACTGTCAGTCCATCCCTGTTCTGTCTTTTTTCAAATTGACGTTGCTGCACAATAGTGGCGCAGCCTTCAGTTTCCTGGCCGACGCAGGTGGTTGGCAGCGGGGATTCCTGGTAGCCGTTTCGGCAGGTGTCAGTCTCTTTATCGCGGCCTGGCTCTTCAGGGTTTACCAGAAGCAGGCGCTGCTTAGTTGGGCGCTTTGCCTGATTCTTGGCGGTGCTATCGGCAACCTGATCGATCGAGCTGTCCAGGGATATGTCGTGGACTTCCTGGTTTTTTACTACGATAGTTTTTATTTTCCTGCATTCAACATTGCGGATGCGGCCATTTCCATCGGGGCAGTCATGCTGATTGTTGATATGGTGCTGCATTCGGAGGAGCACAAGAGTTAATGTCTGAAGTACCAGTTGGACCGGGCACGAAGGTGACCCTCAGGTTTTCCCTGTCCCTGCCGGATGGTGAGTTAATCGATGCGACGGAATCGGCGACCTTTGAAGTCGGGGATGGGAGCCTGCTTCCGGGTTTTGAATCTGCGTTGTTTGGTATGAAAACAGGTGACAGCGCAACCCATGAAATAGCCGCGCGGCACGGATTCGGTGATCCCAATGAGGACAATATCCACAAGATGAGACGGATCAATTTCAATGATATGGACCTGGTTGAAGGCCTGGTAGTTTCTTTCCGGGACGGCGAAGGCAGTGAACTGCCGGGGGTGGTGAAGGAAATCGTTGATGAGCTGGTCGTGGTTGACTTCAATCACCCGCTGGCAGGGAAAGACCTGCTCTTTGATGTTGAGATATACGCGGTGGAGCAGGTCTCCAATGAGATTATCCGGGGATAGCGCGGGTCTTAACAATGTCGGATAATTTCCCCGTCTAGGGATGAGGACTGCTTATGAGGATCAAGGGATTTACTCTGGTGGAGCTGATGGTCGTCGTGGCGATCATTGGGGTGATAGCGGCGATTGCCTACCCCAGCTATCGGAACTACATCAGCGATACCTACCGGGCACAGGCTGTTGCGGACCTCAGGCTTTGTGCGTTGGCGTTGGACAGGTTTTATTCAAACGGTTTCACCTACGTCGGCGGTGCGGGGCAATGTGATCTGTGGTCTCCCTCAGATGGTGCCCAGGCAGACCGTCAATACACGCTGACGCTGGAGACGTTAACTCGGAATGATTACACGATCCGGGCGACACCGGTGGCTGGTAGTTGCCCCTGCATTGAACTGGATGCGGATGGTACCCAGACTGAGGTTCCCTGATCGTCCGGCTACCATCTGTCGGTCAGAAATTCCCGCCTGTCGGTGTGCCGGATGGCCGGCTTGAGGGTTCGTTAGAATGCCTCCCTGGCAGGTCGTAGCGTTGGATTGAGACGCGATGGGCCGCCGGTGTATTGTCGAACGGTTTATTGTCGAACGGTGTATTGTCGAAAACATTGTCTCTTTCTGCCGGACGCGATGAATCGGACGTTATGAATCGGACGTTATGAATCCAAAGTTATGAAAAGAATAGCCGGCTTCACGTTGATTGAACTGCTCGTCGTGGTCGTCGTGGTTGGTATTGGTTTCTCCCTTGCAGTGCCGAGTTTTCAGGGCATGCTGGCTCGCAATCGTATTGCTACCCAAACCAACGATCTGTTGCTGGCAATCAGCCTGGCACGCAGTGAAGCATCGCGCGTCGGTGGCATTGTCAGCCTGCAGGCAGCAGCACCTGTTGCCGGGGATGAATTTGGTGACGGTTATTGTGTTGTCCTCGGGAACCCGGGCAATTGTAATGATCCGGTAATCCGGCGTTTTCCTGATCTGAGTGGTGAGACCACGCTTGCCGGAATTGATGCTGCTGCAACAGGTGGTGATTGGGACCCCCCTCGAAATACCATCCAGTTTAATGGCCTGGGTGCCCTGAGCGGCACGGCAGACCAGGTGCGTAACCTGGACCTCTGTCTCGCTGGGCAGCGTGGGATGAGAATCCAGGTGGCGTTGATAGGTCGTACCAAGGCCTGGCGGCAGGCTGAGGCTGGCGACAACACACCGCCTGCCGTTCAACCGGACTGCCCATGACCACTGATCCCAGGCCAATGATCAGTCTAAGGCGTCAGGCAGGTTTTTCCCTGATAGAGGTGCTGGTCTCCGTGGTGATTATGTCGGTTGGTATCCTCGGAGTAGCCGGGATGCAGGTGATCAGTCTGCAGCAGAACCGGAGTTCCATGCTGCGTGCGGAGGCGCTTCAGCTGGGCAACGATATCCTGGACCGCATGCGTGTGAATCCTCAGCAGGATTATGCGTTATTCGAATTTGGTGACGCGCCGCCAGGTAATGCAGACTGTATAACCAACGCCTGCACACCAGCGCAGATGAGGGATTACGACATCGCCCAATGGATATGTTCCATTAATTCTGAAGACAGTTTTGGTAATACCTGGCCCCGATGCCTCGACTACGGAATAGCCGGTGCTCTACCGGAGGGTGCAGGCGCGATTGTGGATAATTCCGATGATGCGTTATGTCCGGTCGAACCTGATGAGGTCTGTGTGACCGTCAGGTGGCAGGACGTAAGGGATGGGACCAGGGGGTCCATCGCTCTTAGGACGAGGGTGCGCTGATGAAGGTCCTGCTTCAGCGAGGTCTGTCGTTGGTCGAATTAATGATTTCACTGGCCGTGGGATCGTTGATTACGGTGGGTATTGCCCAGTTGTTCAGTGCTAACTCCGACACGTACGGTGTCATGTTGGGTCAGTCCCGGATGCAGGAATCTGCCGGGTTTGCGCTCGACTTTATTTCCCGGGATGTTCAGAAAGCAGGTTATCGCGGTTGTTTTTCCAGCAATGAAGATCTCTTCTGGACAATCTCTGATCCTGAGAACCTGCCTTACGAGTTTGATCTCAGATTCGGCATTGAAGCGCATGATGGTGCCGGGCTGAACATCTGGTCACCCAATCTTGATGTTATTCCAGATGATAATGAAGGGTTTGTGGCTAATACCGGAATTGACAAGGATGCCATTG